>NZ_JBFNXQ010000091.1:0-20396 GCF_041018925.1 Geodermatophilus maliterrae | reverse complement strand
GGCGGCCAGGCCGGTGAGCAGCACGTCGGCGACGGCGCGGCCCGCGGGCAGCCGCACCAGGTCGAAGCCGAGGGTCGCGGCACTGACCAGCGAGTAGGGCACGTCGCCTCCAGGGGAGTGGGGTCAGCCCAGACTGGCCGCACTCCTCCGGAGACGCCACGCGGCCGTCACCCGATCGCCGGAGGGGCGGAGGGGAACGGCCGCGTGGCGGAACGTTTCAGGTGTTCGAACGGTCACGGTGCGTCACCGATCGGTGTGGCCCCCGTGCGGGGTCCCGCCGCGAGCCTGCGCGCGGTGGGGAGCACGGGGGTCCTTCTTCAGGCGCCGACGGCCTTCTGGACGTCGAGGGCGAGGAGCAGCTGACCGTCGAGCTTGTAGGCGCCACGGATGAGCTCGCGGGCCTGACCGTCGAGGGTGTCCGGCGGGGCCTCGAAGTCGCCGGCGTCGACGTCGACGACGTCGGCGATCGAGTCGACGAGCAGGCTCACCGCCTCGCCGTGCAGGCGCACGACGATGACGACGGCGTCGGTGCCGGCCGGCCGCGGCGGGCGGCCCAGCCGCTCCCGCAGCTCGATCGCGGTCACCACCTGGCCGCGCAGGTTGATCAGGCCGGCGACGGCGGGCGGCGCCAGCGGCACCCGGGTCAGGCCCTGGCTGCGCAGCACCTCCTGCACGTGCTCGACCTCGACGCCGTAGAGGTCGCCGTCGAGCCGGAAGGTGGCCAGCTGGCCGCTGACCGCCCGGGAGGTGGTCTCGGTCGGGGTCGTCACGTCAGACCTCCAGCAGCGCGGACTTGGGGGAGTGGGCAGGGGTGCCGGCGTAGAAGGCCGGGTCGGCCGCGAGGATCGCGGCGCGGACGTCGAGCAGCTCGGTCACCTTGTCGCCGAGGACGGCGGAGCCGAGCAGGCCCAGGTCGTCGATGTCGCTGCGGACGGCGGCGCCGCCGTCGACGATGTCGAGGATCTCCTCGACGACGATCGCGACGCTGCGGCCGTGGTCGCTGTAGACGATGACCTCGAGGACCTCGCGGTCGCTGCTGCCGTAGGCGCCCAGGTGCCGGTCGAGCCGGACGATCGGCAGGATCGCCCCGCGGTACTGCACGACCTCGCGGTTGCCGACGCGCTCGACGGCGTCGGTCCGCACCTGCTCGAGACGGGTGACGGTGTCGAGCGGGATGGCCACGCGCCGGCCCTCGCCGATCGCGGCCAGCAGCATCCGCTGCCGCTCGGTCTCGGCGGCGACGCTGCGGGCCAGGGCCTCGCGGGACTCCTGCCGCTCGGTGGTCTCGGTCCGCAGCGCGCGGCGGGCCAGGGCCTGCACGTCGAGGATGAGCGCCACGGTGCCGTCGCCGAGGACGGTCGCGCCGGAGTAGAGGCCGATCGCCTTGAGCTGGCCGCCGACGGCCTTGACGACGATCTCCTCGGTGTTGATGACCCGGTCGACGACGAGGCCGAAGCGGCGGCCCTCGGAGCGCAGCACCGCGATGACGACGTGCCCGTCGTGCCGGTCGGAGGTCAGGCCGAGCACGTCGGTGAGCCGCACCAGCGGCAGCAGCTCGCCGCGCAGCCGGTAGACCTGCGCCCCGCCGACCTCCTCGACCGCGTTGGCGGCCTTCTCGGCGTCGAGGCTGACCAGCTCCTGGAGGCTGATCTGCGGGATGGCGTAGCGGTCGCCGGCACACTCGACGGTCAGCGCCGGGACGATCGCCAGGGTCAGCGGGATCCGCAGCCGGCACACCGTGCCCCGGCCCGGCTCCGACTCGACCTCGATGGTGCCGCCGATGGACTCGATGTTGGTCTTGACCACGTCCATGCCGACACCGCGGCCGGAGACGTTGGTGACGGCGGCGGCCGTGGAGAACCCGGGCAGGAAGATCATCTGCAGCACGTCCTGCGTGCCCATGCGGAGGAGCTGCTCGGCGGTGATCAGGCCGCGCTCGACGGCCTTCGCGCCGATCCGGGCCGGGTCGATGCCGGCGCCGTCGTCGGCGACCTCGACCACGACCTGGCCGCTCTCGTGCCGAGCGCGCAGGGTAAGCACGCCCTCGGAGCGCTTGCCGGCGGCGCGGCGGCTGTCGGGGGACTCGATGCCGTGGTCGACGGAGTTCCGGACCAGGTGGGTCAGCGGGTCCTTGACCGCCTCGAGCAGCGTCTTGTCGAGCTCGGTGTCCTTGCCCTCCATCTCCAGGCGGACGTTCTTCCCGCACTGGATGCCGAGGTCGCGGACGACCCGCGGCAGCTTGGACCAGATGTGGTCGATCGGCTGCATGCGCGTCTTCATGACGCCCTCCTGCAGCTCGCTGGCGATGAGGTTGAGCCGCTGGGAGGCGCGGACCAGGTCGGTGTCGGTCGAGCGGCCGACGTACTGGACGATCTGGTTGCGGGTGAGCACCAGCTCGCCGACCAGCAGCATCAGCGAGTCGAGCAGGTCGACGTCGACACGGATGGTGCTGTCGGCGACGGCGCGGCGGGCCTGCTGACCGCCCTGGGCCTCGGACCTCGCGGCACCCACCGGAGCGCCGGCGGGGGCGTCGACGTGCGGCTCGTCGTGGCCCTCGTCGTGGGCCTCGTCGTGGGCCTCGTCGTGGGCCTCGTCGTGGGCCTCGTCGTGGTCCTCGTCGTGGGCCTCGTCGTGGTCCTCGGCGGTGTCGTCGTCGTACGCCTCGGCCTGGACGGCGGGCTCCGGAGCGGGCGCGGTGACCGGCTCGACGGCGACCGCGGCCTCCTCCACGGTCGCGGCGGCGGCGTCGACGACGGCCTGCGCTTCCTCGACGACAGCCTCGGCGGCCGCCGGCGGAGCGGCGACGGCAACGGTGGGGGCCGGCGCCGCGATGGCGGGAGCCGCGGGAGCCGGAGCGGCGGGGGAGTCCTCCATGGCGGCGCTGATCGCGGCGACGACGGCGGAGACGTCGACGGCACCCTCGCCGCCGGTGGTCTCGATGGAGTTGAGCAGGGACCGGACGGTGTCGACCATGCGCAGCAGCACGCTGGTGCGCTCGGGCGTGAGCGACAGGACACCGTCGCGCAGCCGGGACAGCATGTTCTCCCCGACGTGCGTGACCTCCTCGAGCCGGTTGAAGGCGAGGAAGCCGCTGGTGCCCTTGATCGTGTGGATCGTGCGGAAGATGCTCGAGAGCCGCTCCCGGGAGTCGGGCTCCTGCTCGAGGGCGACCAGGTCCGTGTCGAGCTGGTCGAGGTTCTCGTGGCTCTCGACGAGGAACTCCTCGACGATGTCGTCCAGACCGTCCACCGTTGCCTTCTCTCTCGCTGCAGGGGGACGGATCCGTCCCGGATGGGTCATCGGCCGCCGGGCGCGGGAATCAAGGTGAGTGCGCCGCGGCCGTGAGTTCGGCGTGCGTCCTCCCGCGGCCGGCGGGTGCCGGCCGCGGGAGGTCCTCTCTCAGTAGGTGAAGCGGCCGACGCTGGTGCGCAGGTCGGCGGCCATCCGGGACAGCTCGTCGACGGCGGTGCGGGTCTGGGTGAGCGCCTGGGTGGTGGAGTCCGCGGCGGTGGACACCCCGGTGATGTTGTCCGCGATCTGCCCGGAGCCCTGCGCGGCCTCGGTCACCGACCGGCTCATCTCGTTGGTGGTCGCGGTCTGCTCCTCCACCGCGCTGGCGATGGTGGTCTGCCGGTCGCTGATCTGCGCCACGATGGAGGAGATCTCCCCGATCGCGCCGACCGCGGCCCCGGTGTCGGCCTGGATGGCCTGCACCCGGCGGGCGATGTCCTCGGTCGCCTTGGCCGTCTCCTGGGCCAGCTCCTTGACCTCGTTGGCGACCACCGCGAACCCCTTGCCGGCCTCCCCCGCGCGCGCCGCCTCGATGGTGGCGTTGAGCGCCAGCAGGTTGGTCTGCTCGGCGATCGAGGTGATGACCTTGACGACGTTGCCGATCTCGGCCGAGGACTCGCCCAGCTTGGCCACCGTGGCGGTGGTGGTCTCCGCCGCGCTCACCGCCCGCGCCGCCACCGCGGAGGCCTCCGCGGCGTTGCTGGCGATCTCCCGGATGCTGGCGCCCATCTGCTCCGCCCCGGCGGCCACGGTCTGCACGTTGCGGCTGACCTCCTCCGCCGCGCCGGCCACCACACCGGACTGCGCCGAGGTCTCCTCCGCCGACGCCGAGATCTGCGCCGACGAGGCCGACAGCTCCTCCGACGAGGCGGCCACCGCGTCGGCGGCCCCGACGACCGCGGCCATGACCTCGCGCAGGCCGGCCCGGGCGCCGTCCAGGGCCCCGGCCATCTGGCCGAGCTCGTCGCGGGAGGTGATCCCGGTCGTGCCGGTCAGGTCGCCGGTGGCGAGTGCCTCCAGGGAGGCCTGGACGGTCCGGACCGGGCGGATCACCGAGCGGGCGGTGAGCCAGCTCAGGCCCACCAGCAGCACCAGGCCGACCGCCGCGGCGATCAGCGCGGTGGTCCCCGAGCGGGAGATGGTGTCGGCCACCGCCTGCTCGGCCGCCGTGGCCTCGGCGTCCAGGGTGTCCTTGGCCGCGCCGACGGCCCCGTCGGTGAGGTCGTTGGCGACCTGGATGTCCTCCCACCGCAGCCGCGTGGCGGCCTGGTCGGCGACCGCGCCGTCGACGAAGGCGGTGATGGCGTCGGTGTAGTCGCCGAAGGTCCCCTGCAGGTCCGCCACCGCCGCGGCCGCGTCGCCCTCGAGGGTGGTGCCGTCCAGCTCGGCGAGCAGCGCCTCCGGCTCGGCGACGTCGTCGGCCAGCTCCGAGAGCTGCTCGGAGGGGTCGTCGCGGACGATCGCCTTGAACCCGTCGACCTTCAGCTCGCTGGCCCGGGTGTCCAGCCGCAGCACCAGCTCCTGTGCGTGGTGCAGGCCGGCGAGCCGCTCCTCGGCGTCGCGCACGGCGCTGTTGCTCAGCAGCACGGCGCCGAGGAGGCCACCCAGGGACAGGGTGCCGACGGCGACGAGGGCGCCGAACTTGACCGTCAGCGGACGGTCGGCGAACCAGCCGGCGGAGCTGGAGCGCGGGGGGAGCGCGGCGTTCACGGGAGCCTCCTGGCGACGGTGCACGCGGGTGACCGCTCGGATCGAAGGGCGTGCAGGAGGAATGGTGCGGCCCGCCAGCGCACGCGCCGCGGCACGGGGAACGGTCCCGGCCGGATCGTTGTGGACGAGGCGGTGACCGGCCGCGGCGCCGTCGTCAGGTCGACAGCGCCGCCGCGGTGACCCGTCCGGGGCGGCCGACGGTGGCGACGTCCGCGCAGGTCAGGACCGACGTGACCGTCGTCGAGTCGACCGCGGGGGAGAGGTGACCACCCGGCCGGCCGGCGGTCGTCCCCTCCGGGGACGCGACGCGCCGAGCTCGAGGGTCAGGCGAGCAGGTCGCCGAGCAGCCGGAGGACGGCGAGCACGGCCTCGGGGTCGGTCACCCGGTGCCCGGCCGCCGTCTCGCCCTCGCCGACCTTGATCCCGACGTCGGCCGGGCCGAGCGTGCGGAACACGTCCTCGTCGGTGACGTCGTCGCCGAGGTAGAGCGCCGCGGCCGCGCCGAGGTCCTCGCGCAGCCGGCGCACCGCGCTGCCCTTGTCGGCGTCGGTGACGGCGACCTCGAGCACCGCCTTGCCCGGCTTGATCGTCAGTGACGGGTCCACGGCCGCCCGTGCGTCCGCCAGCAGCGCGGTGGCCGCCACGGGGTCGGTGACCTGCCGCACGTGGACGGCCACGCTGGCCGGCTTGACCTCCAGCCGGGCACCGGGCACGGCGGCCACCAGCGGGGCGAGCGTCTCGGCCAGCGCGTCGCGGCGGCCGGCCAGCTCACCGGCCAGCGGCCCGCCGTACTCGGCGCCGTGGCTGCCCACCCAGCGGTAGGGACCGTCGAAGCGGCTCACCCGGCGGAGGTCGTCGACCCCGCGCCCGCTGACCAGCGCCACGGTCACGCCGTCGGCCGCGGCCACCCGCGCGAGCGCCTCGGCCACGCCGGGGGAGGCGGTAGCGGCGGAGGGCTCGTCGGCCAGCGGCGCCAGCACGCCGTCGTAGTCGGAGGCGACCAGCAGCGGACGGCGGCCGGCCAGCCCGGTCAGCGCGGCGACGAGACCGTCCGGGACGGCACTCACACCTGCGCACGCAGGGCGTCGAAGAACGACGTCGCCCAGTGGTCCAGGTCGTGCCTGACCAGGTGCCGGCGCATCGCGCGCATCCGGCGGGCGCCCTCCTTGGGCTCCATCCGCAGGGCGCGCAGCAGCTGGTTCTTCACGCCGGCGATGTCGTGCGGGTTGACCAGGAACGCCTGCTTGAGCTCGGCCGCGGCGCCGGCGAACTCCGACAGGACCAGCGCGCCGCCGAGGTCGCCGCGGGCGGCGACGTACTCCTTGGCCACCAGGTTCATGCCGTCCTTGTAGGGCGTCACGAGCATGACGTCGGCGGCCCGGTAGAGGGCGGCGAGCTCCTCGCGCGGCATCGACTGGTTGAAGTACTGCACGGCCGGGGCGCCGATGGACCCGTACACCCCGTTGATGTGCCCGACCTGCTGCTCGATGGTCTCGCGCATGTGCACGTAGTGCTCGACCCGCTCTCGGCTGGGCGTGGCCACCTGCACCAGGACCGTGTGCGGCGCCTCGATCGCGCCGTCCTCGAGCAGCTCCTCGAACGCCCGCAGCCGGACGCCGATCCCCTTCGTGTAGTCGAGCCGGTCGACCCCCAGGACGATCTTCTCCGGGTTGCCGAGCTCGGCGCGGATCTCCTCGGCCCGCTTGACCACCTCCGGGGAGGAGGCCAGCTCGTCGAAGGCGGCGACGTCGATGGAGATCGGGAACGCCCGGGCGGTCACCGTGCGGCCGTCGTACTCGACGGTGGCCCCGCGGGTGGGCAGCTCGTGCAGCCGGCGGGCCAGCTGCACGAAGTTGACCGCCGCGCTCGGCCGCTGGAAGCCGACCAGGTCGGCGCCGAGCAGCCCCTCCACGACCGCCGAGCGCCACGGCAGCTGGGTGAACAGCTCGTAGGGCGGGAACGGGATGTGCAGGAAGAAGCCGATGGTCAGGTCGGGGCGGCGCTGGCGCAGCATCGCCGGCACCAGCTGCAGCTGGTAGTCGTGCACCCAGACGATGGCACCCTCGGCGGCGACCTCGGCGGTCCGGTCGGCGAAGCGCTTGTTGACCTGCACGTAGGTGTCCCACCACGTGCGGTGGTACTCGGGCTTCTCGACCACGTCGTGGTACAGCGGCCACAGCGAGGCGTTGGACATGCCCTCGTAGTAGCGGTCGACCTCGTCCTCGGACAGCGGGACGGGGACCAGCGAGATGCCGCCGGACTCGAAGGGCTCGGGCGCCTCGCCGGCCGAGCCGGACCAGCCCACCCACGCGCCACCCCGATCGGCGACGAAGGGCTCCAGCGCGGTCACCAGGCCGCCGGGGCTGCGCTGCCAGCGCGTCGTCCCGTCGGGGTCGGTCACCTGGTCGACCGGCAGCCGGTTGGCCACGACGACGACCGGACTGTCCGCCCGCCCGTCTCCCGCGTCTGCCCCGGCCATACCCGTCCGACCCTACTCAGCCCGGCCCGTCCGCGCTCCCGGAGCGACCGCCGCGTCCGGGTGGCTGCCCGGACACGGCGGGCCCGGCCGGAGTCGCCTCCTGCCGGGCCCGCCACCCACCGCGCCTCCCGCGGGGCGGGAGGGCGACGTCACATCCGGAACTGGGCGGTCAGCTCCTGCAGCCGACCCGACACCGTGGCCAGCTCGGCCGCGGCGCGCTGGGACTCGGCCACCGACTCGGTGGTGGACCGGGCGGCCGTGGCGACCCCGGCGATGTTGACCGCGATCTGGCCCGATCCGGTGGCCGCCTCGGTGACGTTGCGGTCCATCTCCGCGGTGGTCGCCGTCTGCTCCTCCACCGCCGCGGCGATGGTCGTCTGGTAGTCGTGGATCTGGCCGATGATGCTCGAGACCTCGTCGATGGCGCCGACCGCGCTGGCGGTGTCGGCCTGGATGGCCTCCACCCGGCGGGCGATGTCCTCCGTGGCCCGGGCCGTCTCCTGCGCGAGCTCCTTGACCTCGTTGGCGACGACGGCGAAGCCCTTGCCCACCTCGCCGGCCCGCGCCGCCTCGATCGTGGCGTTGAGCGCCAGCAGGTTGGTCTGCTCGGCGATGCTCGAGATGACCTTGACGACGTCGCCGATCTCGCGGGAGGAGTCGCCGAGCTTGATGACCGTCGTGTTGGTGGTCTCGGCCGCCGCCACGGCCCGGCTCACGACCTGCGCCGCCTCGTTGGCGCTGTGCGAGATCTCCCGGATGGAGGCGCCCATCTCCTCGCTGGCCGCCGCGACCGTCTGCACGTTGCGGGAGACCTCCTCGGCCGCCCCGGCGACCACGCTGGCCTGGGCGGAGGACTCCTCGGCGTCCGTCGCGATCCGCCGCGACACCCCGCCGACGCGGTCGCTGGTCGCCACCAGCTCGCCGGCGCTGCCCGCCACGGCGGCCATGGCCTCGCTCAGCCGGGTCAGCGCCTTGTTGGCGTAGAGGCCGAGCTCGCCGAGGCCGTCCTTGGCGGCGACGTCGAGCCGCTGGGTCAGGTCGCCGTCGGCGACAGCCGCGAAGACGTCGACGGCGTCGGCCATGGGCCGGGTGATGCTGCGGGCGATCCGCCAGGCCACGACGACGGCGAGCGCGGTGGCCGCCGCACACAGCAGGACCATGACGAGCAGGAACCCGTCGGCGATGCCGCGGGCCGCGGTCGCCTCCGTTTGGTTCTTGGCCTCCTCGAGGTCGATGAGCACGTTGATCGTCCGCAGCCACTCGATGAACAGCGGCTTGGCCTCGGTCTCGAGCAGCGTGAGGGCCTGCGGGACGTTCCCGGCCAGGCGCAGCTCGATCACCTGCTCGATGACCGGCAGGGTCTGGCTCTGGACGGCCTCGATGTCGCCGAGCGCGTCCCTCTCCTGCTGGTCGACCTTCGCGTCGTCGGCGAAGATCTCGGCCAGCGGGGCCTCGGAGTCGCTGTAGGCCGCCGCCAGCTCCTCGATCAGGTCGATCTCGGTCTGCACCGCGGCGGGAGAGCCGGCGAGGACGACGTCCCGCAGGGCGATGGCCCGGTCGTGGACGCTGCCGCGGAAGTTGATCGCGTAGCGCTGCTTGACGCTGTTGAGGTCGTTGATGACGGTCAGCCGGTCGCTGACCTGTGCCACGCGGCTGACGCCGAGTGCGGTCACGGCCACCATGCTCAGGACGACGACGAGGAAGCCGGCCACCAAGCGCTGGCCGACAGTGAGGCGGTGCAGTCCCACCGGGGTCTCCTAGACGGGTGTGGAGGCGGAGGTCCCGACATGAGCCGTCCTCCTGGTCGGCTCCCTCATCGGCGGGGAGGGCACCGAGCTGTAGCCCTCCCGGAAAAGCGCGCGGTCACCGGCTCGACGGCGGCGTCATGTCGACCGGCGAGGTGCTGCCCCCGCGGGCGTGCGTCCCCGGTCAGCACCCGGCGGGCGTGTCGACCAACCCCGACGGGGCCCGCGCGGCGCCGCCGTCGCCGGCTGCCACCACCGCGGTGATCCGCGACGGCGTGGGCGGCAGGCCGGGCCAGGCGGCGCGCCAGGCGTCGAAGGCGTCGGCGGCCATGGGCCGGGACAGGTGGTAGCCCTGCGCCACGTCGCAGGAGTAGGCGGTGAGGCTGTCGAGGGTCTCGGCGTCCTCCACGCCCTCGGCCACGGCGCTGAGACCGAGGTTGTGGCTCAGCTCGATGACACTGCGGACGATGAGGCTGTCACTGCTGTCCGACTGCATGGTCGTGACGAAGGACCGGTCGACCTTCAGCTCGCTGACCGGCAGGTTCTTGAGCTGGCCGAGGCTGGTGTAACCGGCGCCGAAGTCGTCGATGGCGATGGCGATCCCCCGGGCGTGCAGCCGCCGGAGCAGCTCCGCGGCCCGGGCCGGGTCGGCCATGATCGCGCTCTCGGTGACCTCCAGCTTGAGCAGCTGCGGAGCGACCCCGTGTTCGGCGAGCAGGCCGGCCACGGTGGTGTCGAGGCGGTCGTCGAGCAGGTTGCGCGCGGAGAGGTTGACCGAGATCTGCAGCGGCCGGCCCTGCTCGGCCCAGCGCCGGACCTGCGCCAGGGCCAGGTCCAGCACACGGCGGGTGAGCGGGCCGATCAGCCCGGTGTTCTCCGCCAGCGGGACGAAGGCGTCGGGCGGCACCAGGCCCCGGTCGGGGTGGGCCCAGCGCAGCAGCGCCTCGGCGCCGCAGACCTCCCCGGTGCTGAGGCTGACCTTGGGCTGGTACTGCAGGAAGAGCTCGTCGTCGTGCAGCGCCCGGCGCAGGTCGCCCAGCAGGGAGAGCCGCTCGGGGCTGTGCGTGTCGAGGGAGGGGTCGTAGGGGAACACGCCGAGGTTGCGCTGTTTGGCGACGTACATCGCGACGTCGGCGCGCTGCATCAGCGTCATGGCCTCGGCGCCGTGCTCGCCGGAGAGCACCACGCCGATGCTGGCCTCCACGTCCAGCTCGACGCCCTCCACCTGGAACGAGCGGCTCAGCGCCGTCTGCAGCTTCTCGGCCACCTGGACCGCGTCGTCGACGCCGGCGGTGCCGGGCAGCAGCACGGCGAACTCGTCCCCGCCGAGGCGCGCGATGGTGTCGGCCTCGCGCAAGACCCCCGCCATCCGGGGGCCGACCTGCCGCAGCAGCTCGTCGCCGAAGTGGTGCCCGAGGGTGTCGTTGATCTCCTTGAACCGGTCCAGGTCGATCAACAGCAGCCCCACCGACTGCTCGTCTCGCTGCGCGGTACGCAGCGCCTGGGCGAAGCGGTCGGCCAGCAGGGCCCGGTTGGGCAGTCCGGTCAGCGCGTCGTGCAGCGCACGGTGCTCCAGCTCCTGCTGCAGCGCCTGCCGGTCGGTGACGTCGTGACCGGTCAGCACCAGGCCGGCCACGGCGGGATCAGCGGTCAGGTCCTGCACCGACACCTCGAAGGTCCGCCAGCCGAGCCCCGCCCGCAGCCGGATCTCCAGCGGCGCTCCCTCCGCGGCCCCGCCGGCGGCCAGCGCCGCGGCCAGCACCGGCCGGTCCTGCGGATGGGTGACCTCCGACAGGTCGAGGGCAGGCCCGGACGCCAGGCTCCGGTCGAACAGCCGCTCGGCGGAGGGGCTCAGGTAGCCGGCCGTCCCGGTCCGGTCGGTGACGACGACTAGATCGCTGGACCGGTCGACCAGCGCCCGGTAGCGGGCCTCGCTGCGCCGCTCGGCCTGCCGCCGAACCTCGGCCCGCTTGCGCCGGCTCTGCACCACCGCGGTGAGGACGAGGGACAGCACGACGGTGAGCACCAGCCCGGTACTGCTGAGCGAGCGGGCCCGCGCCGCGTCCGCCGAGATGTCCTTCCCGTACTCGGTCAACACCTCCAGTGCCGCCGCGTACGCCGGGTCGACCTCGGCCTCGTCGAACTCCTCGGCCTCCTCCAGCTCCCCGGCGGCCAGCAGGCGCAGTTCCTCGTCGACGGCGTCGGCGTACGCGTCGTGCAGCGCCGTGATCGGCGCGACGCCGTCGCCGGAGTCGGCCGCGTCGGCCCTGGAGATGAGCGCACGAGCGCGCTCGCGGGACTCCGCCAGCTCCGGCTGGACGTCCTCCGGCGACAGCCGCCCACTGATGACGCGCCACTCCAGCGCGTCCTGCGTGCTGAGCTCGGTGGCCACGCCCTGCAGGTCCCGCTCCGCCTGCACGCCGGACTCGCCGAGGCCCTTGAGCTCGAGGGTCCCCGCGACCGCGAGCCCGAACACGGCCCCGGTCAGCAGCACCGTCCCGGCCAGCGTCCGGCTCGGACGCAGCAGGCGCACGCCACTGAAGGGCCTCGGCATCGAGCTCATGACCTGTACGTCGGCGGGATCCGTGACCTCTTGAGGAGGTCCGGATCGGGTTCCGGCCCATGACCCCCGATGGAGGGAGGTACCCGCCCACCCGGAGGCGCTGTGCCACCGACGACGGTCCGCGTCGACTACACCTGGACGGCCGAGACCACCTGGTGTGCCGAGAAGGTGGCCCCGATGCCCAGCACCAGGCTGGCCGCGGTGTAGGCCAGGGCCCGGCCGACGGCACGCTCCTCGACCAGCCGCACGACGTCGGCGCCGAAGGTGGAGAAGGTGGTCAGCGTGCCGCAGAAGCCGGTGCCGACCAGCGCGAGCACCCAGGACGGCACGCTGCCCAGGCCGAGCAGCACCCCGAGGACGGCCGAGCCCGCGACGTTGACCGCGAGCGTGCCGAGCGCGGGGTCGTGGCGCGACCGCGCCGCCAGCCGGGCGGCCAGCAGCCGCAGGGGCGCGCCGGCCATCGCACCGACGGCCACCAGCAGCACCGTCACCGGGCCCGGCCCCGCACCGCACGCACGCCGGCCGCCACGGCCAGCACCCCGCCCAGGACGGAGACGAGGACGTAACCGCCCGCCCGGGCGACGGCGCCGGCACCGGTGAGCCCGACGACCTCCACCGCGAACGCCGAGTACGTCGTGTACCCGCCGAGCACGCCGACGGCGAGGAACGGCCGGGCCCAGGCCGGCTCGGGCCGGCGGGCGGCGAGCACGCCCGTGAGGACGCCGATCAGCAGGCAGCCGGTGAGGTTGACCAGCAGCGTCGCCCACGGCCAGCCGCCGGGGGAGTGGGGGAGCGCCTCGGCCGCACCCCAGCGCGCCAGCGCACCCAGCGCCCCACCGAGCGCGGCCAGCAGGTAGGCCACTCGTCCCCCAGGCACCGTCAGCGATCCGCACGTCCGCGACGCCCGGGACGTGGCGACAGCTTCCCCTGCCCGCCCCGGACACCTCCCGGGCGGGGGCGGCGCGGTCCGTCATCATCGTCCCCCGTGACCCCTGAGCAGCCCGGCGAGGTGACGGCGCGCCGGGCCCCGCGCGGTGGGATCGTCCGGGCGGCCACCCTGCTCATCGCGCTGACCGCGGTCAGCCAGGTGCTGGGGTTCGTCCGGGACGCCGTGATCGCCGCCGTCTTCGGCATCGGCGCGGCACTGGACGCCTACCTGGTGGCGCAGTCGGTGATGAACCTGGTGCTGGCACTCGTGGCCGGCGCCGTCGCCCGCGCGGTGGTCCCGCCGGTGAGCCGGGCCGTCGCGGCGGGGGAACCCGAGCGGGCCGACCGGACCGTGCGGTCGGTGCTCACGCTGAGCACCGTGGTCCTCCTCGCGGGCTCGCTGCTGGCCTACGCCGGCGCCGGACAGGTCGTGACGGTGCTGGCGCCCGGCTTCGACGCCGCCACCGCCGACCTCGCCGTCCGCCTGACCCGGATCGTGCTGGGCGCGGCGCTGTTCGTGGCCGCCACCGACGTCCTGGCCGCCGCCTGCCAGGCGCACGGCCGGTTCTTCGCCTCCGGGGTGCAGGGTGTCCCGTTCAACCTGGCGGTCATCGCGGCGGCCGTGTGGGCCGGCCCGCGGTTCGGCGCGGAGGCGCTGGCCGCGGGCTTCGTCGTCGGCTCCGCGGCCCGCCTGGTCGTCCAGCTGCCCGCCGCTCGCGCCGCGGGGTTGCGGCTGCGCCCGCGCCTCGGGCTGCGCGACCCCGACGTCCGCGAGGTGCTCCGGCTGACCCCCCCGCTGCTGGTGGGCAGTGCGGTGCTCAACGTCAACACGCTGGTCGACCGGGCGGTCGGCTCGGCCCGGGGCGAGGGCGTGATCACCGCGCTGAGCCTGGGCTTCAGGGTGGTGCACCTGGTCGACGCGCTGCTCGTGGTCACCGTCGTGGCCGCGCTCTACCCGGCGTTCAGTGCCGTGGGCGGCCCGGAGCAGCGGGCGGAGCTGCGCGGTCTGGTCGACCGGACGACGCGGGCGCTCCTGGCGCTGCTCGTGCCGGTGACCGTCGCGCTGGTCGTCCTGGCCCGGCCGGTGGTGCAGCTGCTGTTCGGCCGCGGCGACTTCGACGCCGCCGCGGTCACCGCGACCGCGACGGCGGTGGCCTTCTCCGCCGCGTCGGTGCTGGGCATCGCCGTCCGCTCGACCCTGTCGCGCGCGTTCCTCGCGGTGGGGGACAGCCGGACCCCGACCGTCGTCGCCGTCGTCGCGATGGTCGTCAACGTCGCCGGTGACCTGACCCTGGGCGTGGCGTACGGCATCCCCGGACTGGCGGGGTCGACCGCCCTCTCGCTGGTGCTGGGCGCGGTGCTCTCCGTCGTCCTGCTGGCGCGGCGCCACGCGGCGCTGAGCCCCCGCGCGCTGGCCGCCACCGCCGCCCGGACGGGTGCGGCCGGCGGGCTGGCCGGGCTGGCGGCGGCCGGCGTGCTCGCCGCGTGGGTGCCCGGCGGCACCGGCACGGTCGCCGCGGTGCTGCAGGTCGCCGTCGGGACGGCGGTGCTCGGCGTGCTCCACACGGCCGGGGTCGTCCTCCTCCGCGGTGCCGAGGTGACCGACCTGACCGCTGTCGTCGGCGCCCGGCTGCGGCGGGGGAGGCGCCGGTCCTGAGCGGCGGGGGCCCGCCGGGCGGTCACCGGACGGCGGCGCGCCGGCGCCAGACCGGCTCCAGCGCTGCGGTCTCCTCGTCGGAGGCCACCCGGAACGGGGGAGCGGCGGGGGCCTCGAGCGCCCGGCGTCCCTGACCCCGGGTGGCACGCAGACTGGCGGCGATCGAGACACCGAGGATCGTGACGATGACCGCGAGGGAGAGCGTCGTCGGCACGTAGAGGACGTCGACCTTCAGCAGCATCTTGACGCCGACCCACACGAGCACGAGCGCCAGGCCCACCTTCAGGTAGACGAACCGGTGCACCAGGTCCGCCAGCAGGAAGTACATGGCGCGCAGGCCGAGCAGGGCGAAGGCGTTCGCGGTGAAGACGAGGAACGGCTCGTCGGTGACGGCGAAGATGGCCGGGATCGAGTCGACGGCGAAGACGACGTCGGTGACCTCCACGATGACCAGCACGGCGAGCAGTGGAGTGGCCAGCAGGACCCCGCCGCGGCGGACGACGAAGCGCTGCCCGTGGTAGGCGTCGGTCATCGGCACGAGGCGGCGGAACAGCCGCAGCGCCCGCGACCGCTCGGGGTCCAGGTGCTCGTCGCGCTGGCGGAGCATCCGGTACCCGGTCCACAGCAGGAGTGCCGCGAAGAGGTAGAGCACCGCCTCGAAGCGGCCGATCAGCACCGAGCCGCCGGCGATGAACAGCCCGCGCAGCACCAGTGCACCCAGGACGCCGAGGAACAGCACCCGGTGCTGGAACTCCCGCGGGACGGCGAAGTAGGTGAAGACCACCGCCCACACGAAGACGTTGTCGACGGCGAGCGACTTCTCGATCAGGTACCCGGCGAAGTACTGCTGGCCGAACTCGGCACCGTGGGCCACCCAGACCCACGCGCCGAACCCGACGCCGACGGCGACCCAGACCGCCGACCACAGGGCCGCCTCGCGGACGGCGATGACGTGCGCGCGGCGGTGGGCGACCAGGTCGATCGCCAGCATGCCGACGATGAGGCCGAGCACGGCCAGCCAGAGCAGGAAGGGGACGTCCACGGACAGCCTCCAGTCGGTGTGCACCAACCGGAGGTCTCTCCCGGCCCTCGTAGGGCCCGCTCCGCCGGACCCCGCCCGTGGGGCCGTCCTGACGACGGAGCGTCGTGGGGGTACTCCCCTCCTGTAGACGAGTGAAGCAGAGTTCACCCATCAGCGCCAGGGGAGGCCGCGGTGACCGACGGACGACCGTCCTGGACGTTCTTGACCAACCACGGACACGTGCTGCTCGCGGTCGCCGCGGACCCCGACAGCCGGGTCGCGGACATCGCGGCCCGCGTCGGGATCAGCACCCGGGCGACGCTGGGCATCCTCCGCGACCTGGAGGACGACGGGTACGTGACCCGCATCCGCCGGGGCCGGGGCACCCACTACGAGGTCCAGCCGCACCGGCCGTTCCGCCACCCGCGCAACGCGCACCGCGACGTCGACGACCTGATCGCCGTGTTCGCCCCCCGGTGAGGTCCGGGGTCCTCCTTCAGCGGCGGCGGGTCTCGGGGAAGAGCAGGTCGACGAAGCGCGCCGCGGTCGGCTGCGGCTCGTGGTTGGCCAGACCGGGGCGCTCGTTGGCCTCGACGAAGACCGCGTCGGGGCCCTCGACGTCGGGCACCAGGAAGTCGATGCCGGTGACCGGGATGCCGATCGCCCGGCTGGCCCGCACCGCCGCCTGCCCGATCGCCGGGTGCAGCCGCTCCGTGACGTCCTCGATCGTGCCGCCGGTGTGCAGGTTCGCCGTCCGCCGCACGCGGAGCCGCTCGCCGTCGGGCGGGACGTCGTCCATCGCGTACCCGGCCGCCCGGACGACGTCGGCGGTGACGTCGTCCAGCGGGATGCGCGACTCCCCGCCGGTGGCCCGCTCCCGCCGCCGGCTGGTGGCGCGGACCAGCTCGGTGACCGTCCGGCGGCCGTCGCCGAGCACCTCGGCGGGCCGGCGCACCGCGGCCGCGACCACCTCGTGGTCGATGACCACCACGCGCAGGTCCTCGCCCGCGACGAGCTCCTCGACGAGCACGTCGGGGCAGAACAGCCGCGCGGCCGACACCGCCCGCACCAGCTCGTCCCCGGTCGTGACGCCCACGGTGATGCCCTTGCCCTGCTCCCCGCGGGCGGGCTTGACCACCAGCTCGCCGCACTCGGCCAGCAGGTCGTGCGCGGGGCCCAGGTCGTCCTCGGGCACGGTGGCGCCCCGGGGCACCGAGACACCGGCGTCGGCCACGATCCGCCGCGTCACCCGCTTGTCGTCGCACCGGCTCATGGCGACGGCGGTGGTGAACTCCGACAGCGACTCGCGGGTCAGCACGCGCCGGCCCCCGAGGGACAGCCGCAGCTCGCCGAACTCGGCGTCGGTGACCTCGACGCGGATGCCGCGGCGCAGCGCCTCGTCGGCGACGATCCGGGCGTAGGGGTTGAGCCGGTCCAGACCGGGCGGACGGGCGGCGAACAGCGGCGTGTTGATCGGGTTCTTGCGCTTGATGCACAGCACGGGGGCGCGCACGAAGCCGAGCTTGCGGTAGAGCGCGATCGCCCCGCTGTTGTCGTGCATGACCGAGAGGTCGACGTAGGAGCGGCCGCGGCCGACGTAGCGCTCGGCCAGCACCCGCACCAGCGCCTCCCCGGTACCCGGCGGTGCGTTCTGCCCGTCGACGGCCAGGCACCAGAGGCTGGTGCCGCCCTCCGGGTCGCCGTAGGCGAGCACGTGGTCGACGCCGGTGACCGTGCCGACGATCGTGCGGGTCCTGGTGTCCTCGGCGACGAGGTAGGTGAAGCAGCGGGTCCGGTGGTTGGCCCACATCGTCTCGGGGTCGCCGGTCACCATGCCGTTGCGGGCGTAGATCTCGTTGATCGCCTGCATCTCCTCCAGGGCGGTCACCGTGCGGACGAAGACGCCGCGGATGAGCTCGTGCCGGGGGCGGTAGCGGTAGAGGTCGAGCCGGTAGGTGTAGGAGGGGTCGATGAACAGCTCGTCCGGGGCCAGGCCGACGAGCACGTGCGGGTCGCGCGCGTAGATGCAGATGTCGCGCTGACCGGCTCCCTCCGCGCGGAGCGCGTCGAGGATGCGCCGCATCTCGGCGAAGGTCTGGCCGAAGACCAGCCGGCCCCACGCGAGGTCGAGCACGACGTCGGTGTCCATGCCCTCCAGCTGGTGCTCGGAGGGCTTCTGCCAGCTGCGCCGGGTCAGGTCGGGCGTCGGCGCCGAGAGGGGACGGCGGCGCAGTCCGGCGAGCCGGGGCGGTACCACGGGGATCCTCCTCAGACCCCGTGGTTCTGCAGCCACAGCTCGAGCAGCCCCAGCTGCCAGAGCTTGTTGCCGCGCAGCGGCGTGAGGTCGGCGTTGGGGTGGTCGAGCAGCCGGGACACGTACTCCGGGCGGAACAGGGCCCGCTCCCGCGCCGCGTCGCTGGACAGCGCGTCCTTCACCAGGCCGAGCACCTTGCCCTCGAGGTGGGTGATCGCGGGGACCGGGAAGTAGCCCTTGGGCCGGTCGATGACCTCCGGCGGGATGATCCGCCGCCCGATCGCCTTGAGCACGCCCTTGCCGCCGTCGGCGAGCTTGAGCTCGGGCGGGCAGGCGGCGGCCAGCTCGACGAGGTCGTGGTCGAGGAAGGGCACCCGGGCCTCCAGGCCCCAGGCCATGGACATGTTGTCCACCCGCTTGACCGGGTCGTCGACGAGCATGACCTCGCTGTCGAGGCGCAGCGCGGCGTCGACGGCGGTCTGCGCGCCGGCCCGGGACATGTGGTCGCGGACGAAGTCGAGGCTGGGGTCGCCGTCGAGGGCGTACCGCTCGCCGACCAGCGCCGCCGTGTCGTCGGCGCCGCGGTCGAAGAAGGCCGCGGCGTAGCGCTCGACCGCCTCGTCGCGGCCGACGTCGGCCAGCGGCGGGTACCAGTGGTAGCCGGCGAACACCTCGTCGGCGCCCTGCCCCGACTGCACGACACGGATCGACTGGCTGACCCGCTCCGAGAGCAGGTCGAAGGCGACGACGTCGTGGCTGACCATCGGCTCGGCCATCGCGCCGATCGCGTGGCCGAGTGCCGCGGCGAGCTCGTCGGAGGACACCCGGATGCGGTGGTGGTCGGTCTCGAAGCGCTCGGCGATGACGTCGGAGTACTGGAACTCGTCGCCCTCGCGCCCGCCCGCGGCCTCGAAGCCGATCGAGTAGGTGGCCAGCCCGGTCTGCCCCTCCTGCGCCAGCAGGCCGACGATCAGGCTGGAGTCCAGGCCGCCCGAGAGCAGCACGCCGACCGGGATGTCGGCGACGAGGCGCCGGCGGACGGCGACCCGCAGCGCCTCCTCGATCGCGTCCTCCCAGTCGCGCGCCGACCAGCCGGAGTGCTCCGGACGCCGCTCGTAGGTGGGCTCCCAGTAGCGCCGCTCGGTGCTCGTGCCGTCGGCCTCGATGACGCGGACGGTGGCCGGCGGCAGCTTGCGGACGCCGTTGAGCAGCGTCCGCGGCGCCGGGACGACGGCGTGCCAGGTCAGGTAGTGGTGCAGCGCGACCGGGTCGATGGAGGTGTCGACGTCGCCGGCGCGCAGCAGGGCCGGCAGGGACGAGGCGAAGCGCAGCCGGCCCGGTGCCTCGGCCAGGTACAGCGGCTTGATGCCCAGCCGGTCGCGGGCCATGACCACGCGGCCGCTGTCGCGCTCGTGGATGACGACGACGAACATGCCGTGCAGGTGGTCGACGAAGTCGACGCCCCAGTGGTGGTAGCCCTTGAGCAGGACCTCGGTGTCGCTGGTGGAGAAGAAGCGGTAGCCGTGGCCCTCGAGCTCGGCGCGCAGCTCCTTGTAGTCGTAGATGCAGCCGTTGAAGACCGCCGAGAGGCCCAGCTCGCTGTCGACCATCGGCTGCCCGCCGCTGGCCGAGAGGTCGATGACCGACAACCGCCGGTGGCCGAACGCCACCCGGCCGGCGCTCCAGTGGCCCTCGCCGTCCGGTCCGCGGGGGACCAGTGCGTCGACCATCCGCGCCACCGCGGTGGTGTCGGCCAGGGAGCCGTCGAACCTGATCTCGCCGGAGAGGCCGCACATGGGTTCGATCCAACCCCACCCGGCCAGGGGATGCGACGCCGCGCGGGAATCGTCACACGGACGTCACACGGCCCGGTTCCACGTGGAACCGGGCCGTGTCGTGGGTGGCGCGGTGCGCTCAGGGGGTCCCGCACCCCACCGGCACCGGGCGTCGTCGCGGTCGGCAGGGTGGGGACGTGCACGACGACCCGGAGGGCCAGGCGCCCTGGGCCATGCAGGTGGTCGCCCACGTCGAGCGGAGCGCCCCGCCGAGCCGGACCGCCGTCTGCGAGGCCGCGGCGGTCGCGGTCGTCCGGCTGCTCGCCGACGCGCGGGCGCAGACCGGCGGTGAGTGGCACCCGCAGGTCCGGCGGTGGACCGACGGGCGGATCCGCAAGCACTGCCGGCGGGCCCGTGGAGCGGCCTGGGAGCGGGTGGGGGAGCTGCCCGGAGTCACCGCCGAGGTGTCCGGCGCGCGGGTCCGCGCGCTCGTGCCCACCGCGCTGGACGACCTGCTGCGGGACGTCGCGAAGCTACAGCTGTCCGGCAGCGAGCTCGAGGACCCGGACGTGCGCGAGGTGGTCGACCCGGCGCCGGGCGGCCCGGTCGTCGTGTCGATCTGCCCGGAGCCGTTCCTGCCGCTGGGCAAGGCCGCCGCGGCCGCCGGTCACGCCGCGCAGGTGACCGCGATGCGGATGCCCGCGGAGCGGCTGGCCGCCTGGTCGGGAGCCGGGTTCCCGGTGGTCGTGGAGCACCCGGCCGCCGCACGCTGGGCACAGTTGCGGGCGGAGGCCCCCGTGGCGATCGTCGACGCGGGGTTCACCGTGGTCACGCCGGGGACCTGCACGGCGCTGGCCCGCTGGGCGTAGCCCCGCCCCACGTGCGCCTGCGGACTCGTCGGTGGTGCGGGCGAGCCGACGTCGATGCCCACCGTCTCCCGTCAGAAGGGCGGTGGGTCGTCGTCCGGCGGTGGA
>NZ_JBFNXQ010000090.1:0-20676 GCF_041018925.1 Geodermatophilus maliterrae | reverse complement strand
GGGGGGGGCCGGCCACGCGCGGGTGGGCCCCCCCCCCCGCCCCCGCGCCGGGGGGGGCCGGGGGGGGGGGGGGGGGGGCCCCGCCCCCCCCCGCCCCCCCCCCCCCCCCCGCCCCGACCGGCGCCGACGACGTCGCCGACCGCGGTCCGGGGAACCCGGCGATTCCCCCGGTCCGAGCCCGGCGCCCACCGCCCAGCATCAGGTCCAGCCACAGAGACCCCCGTCCGACCAGGAGATCCGAGATGACGACGACCGCGCCGCCCGCCGCTCCGACGGAGGCCACCGCCGGGTGCACGCTGGAGATCGGTGGCATGACCTGCGCCTCGTGCGTGGGGCGGGTGGAGAA
Organism: Geodermatophilus maliterrae; assembly: GCF_041018925.1. NCBI lineage: Bacteria > Bacillati > Actinomycetota > Actinomycetes > Geodermatophilales > Geodermatophilaceae > Geodermatophilus > Geodermatophilus maliterrae. The sequence goes on along the minus strand of NZ_JBFNXQ010000090.1, from coordinate 20,330 downwards.
GGCCCTCAACCGGGTGGACGGGGTGTCCGCCGCGGAGGTCAACCTGGCCACCGAGGTGGCCACCGTCCGCTTCGACCCGCAGCAGGTGGGCCTCGACGAGCTGACCGCCGCGGTGGCCCGCGCCGGCTACACCGCGACCCCGCGCCGCGAGGCGCAGCCGGCGACCGAGCCGGCCGCGGTCCCGGACGCCGACGGCGACGCGCACCTGACCGCGCTGAAGCGCAAGTGGCAGGTCACCCTGGCCGTCGGGCTCGGGCTGATGGCCCTGATGTACGTGCCGCTGTACCTGGACACGATGGATTGGCTGATGCCGGCGATCCTCGTGGTCGCCACGGTCGTGCAGTCCTGGGCCGGCCGCGACGTCTACCGCGCCGCCTGGACCGCGGCCCGGCACCGGTCGACGAACATGAACACCCTGGTCGCGCTGGGCACCGGGGTCGCCTACCTCTACAGCGCGTTCGTCACCCTCTGGCCGGCCGCCGCCGAGCGCTGGGGACTGCCGCTGCACGTCTACTTCGAGACCTCGCTGGTCATCCTCGCGCTCGTCCTGGCCGGCCGGTGGATGGAGGGCCGGGCCAAGAAGCGCACCGCCGCGGCCATCACCGCGCTGGTGGGTCTGGCCCCGAAGACCGCACGCGTGCTGCGCGACGGCACCGAGGTCGACGTCCCTGTCGAGCAGGTCGTCGTCGGCGACCTGGTGCGGGTGCGGCCGGGGGAGAAGGTGCCGGTCGACGGCGTCGTCACCGACGGTGCCACCGCGGTCGACGAGAGCATGCTGACCGGCGAGAGCCTCCCGGTGGACAAGGCGGCCGGCGACACCGTCATCGGCGCCACGCTCAACCGCACCGGCACGGTGGTGCTGCGGGCCACCGCGGTGGGCGAGGACACCGCGCTGGCGCAGATCGTCCGCCTGGTGGAGGACGCGCAGGGCGCGAAGGTGCCGATGCAGCGCCTCGCCGACCGGGTCTCGGCCTGGTTCGTCCCGATCGTGCTGCTGCTGGCCGCGGCCACGTTCGTCGCGTGGGCGCTGTTCGGCCCGGACACCGGCCGGCTCACGATGGCGATCACCACCACGATCGCCGTGCTGATCATCGCCTGCCCGTGCGCGCTGGGCCTGGCCACCCCGACCGCGGTCATGGTCGGCACCGGGCGGGCCGCCGAGCTGGGCATCCTGATCGGCAACGGCGACGCGCTGGAGACCGCCCGCCGGGTCACCGCCGTCGTCCTGGACAAGACCGGCACCATCACCCGCGGGAAGCCGTCGCTCACCTCGGTGACCACCGCCGGCGGCTGGACCGAGGACGACGTGCTGGCCCTGGTCGCCGGCGCGGAGACCGGCAGCGAGCACCCCGTCGCCGAGGCGATCGTCGCCGCCGCCACCTCCCGCGGGCTGCGCCGGCCTCCGCTGGGCTCCTTCGACGCAGTCCCCGGCCACGGCATCGACGCCGTCGTGGGCGGGGTGCACGTGCTGGCCGGCAACCGGGCGCTGATGGACGCGCGGGGCGTGGACGTGTCCGTGCTGGCCGGCGCCGCCTCCCGTGCGGCCGCGGCCGGGCAGACCCCCATGTTCGTCGCCGTCGACGGGCAGCCGGCCGCGACGATCGCCGTCGCGGACACGGTCAAGCCCGAGTCCGCCGAGGCCGTGGCCCAGCTGCACGCGCTGGGCGTGCAGGTGTGGATGCTGACCGGGGACGCCGCCGCCACCGCCCGGGCGATCGCCGACCAGGTCGGCATCGAGCACGTGCTCGCCGAGGTGCTGCCGGCCGACAAGGCGGCGGAGGTCCGCCGGCTGCAGGAGCAGGGGCACGTCGTCGCGATGGCCGGCGACGGCGTCAACGACGCCGCGGCCCTGTCGGCCGCCGACGTCGGCATCGCGATCGGCACCGGCGCGGACGTCGCCGTCGCCGCCTCCGACGTCACCCTCGTCGGCGGCGACCTGCGCGGCATCGTCTCGGCCATCGCCCTGTCCCGGCGCACCGTGGCCACGATGAAGCAGGGCCTGGCCTGGGCCTTCGGCTACAACCTGCTGCTCATCCCGGTCGCCGCCGGCGCGCTGTACGCCTGGGACGGGCTGCTGCTGGACCCGGTGCTGGCCAGCGCGGCGATGGCGATGAGTTCGGTCAGCGTGCTGACCAACGCGCTGCGGCTGCACCGGTTCCGCCGTCCGGCCACGGTGGCCGAGATCCTGCACCCGCCGGTGCGGGCGCGGGTCGGCCAGTACGCCTACCTGACCGGGGTCGCCGTCGTCGCCCTCGCGCTCGGCGCCGGGCTGACCGCCGTGAGCCGGATGGACGCCGCCGAGCGCGGCATGAACGGCACGCTGGCCTGGATGCAGGGCACCGGCATGCCGATGCGCCCGGCGATGAGCGAGATGATGACCGCCGAGGTGCCGCCGGCCGAGGCCGCCGACGCCGGTGTCGAGGTGCGGCTCGAGCTGCCCGCGCAGGTCCGGCCCGGCGAGACCACCCGGCTCGTGGCCACCGTCGTCGACTCCGCCTCCGGCGAGCCGGTCGAGGACCTCACCCGCAGCCACGAGGCGTGGATGCACCTCATCGCCACCCGCCAGGACCTCGGGACCTTCGCCCACGTCCACCCGCAGCCGACCGGCACGCCCGGGCAGCTGGCCGTCGACATCACGTTCCCCACCGCAGGCCGGTACGTCGTCAACACCGAGTTCCGGCGGCAGGGCGAGATGGGCGACGTCCACCAGCGGCAGGTCGTCACCGTGGCCGGCACCGCGCCGGAGCCGGTGGCCCTGACCGCCGGGCCGCGCACCGTGGTCGTCGACGGCGTGCGTGTCGAGCTCGAGGGGGACGCCGAGGCCGGTGGCGTGAGCGACCTGGACCTCACGTTCACCGACGCGGCGACCGGCCGGCCGGTCGACGACCTGCAGCCGTACCTCGCCGCCGCCGGCCACGTCGTGGTCATGCGGGCCGACGCGACGACGTTCGCCCACGAGCACGCGGAGGTGACCGACGACCGCGGACGGCCGGTCTTCGCCCTGCCCGGGCAGACCTTCGGCCCCGAGCTCGACGTCCACGCCGAGTTCCCGACCGCCGGGACCTACCGGCTGTGGGCCCAGTTCCGCCTCGCCGGCGGCGACGTGATCACCGTGCCGTTCACCGTCCAGGCCGCCTGAGCCCCCGCGGGCCGGGCGAGCCCCTGACGACCGAGGATTCCGATGACCCTGCAGGTGTGCCGAGCGGTGCCGCACGACGTCCCGGCCGCCGCCGATGTGCTCGCCGACGCCGTCACCGACCACCCCTGGACCCGGTGGACGATCGACGCCGACGGCCACCGGGAGCGACTGGCAGCGCTGCACCGTCTGTTCCTCTCCGCCGTCGCCGTGCCCTTCGGTCGTGTCGACGTCGGACGGGCGGGGGAGCGGCTCTCGAGCGTCGCGGTCTGGGTGCCCGGCGGCGCGCTGCCCGACGACGCGTGGGCCAGGTGGGCCCGTTGGCCGCCGGGCTCGCGGGGGACCGGGCGACGGCCGCGGACGGGGCCGAGGCGGCGCTGGCCGAGCGCCGCCTCGACGAGCCGCACGTGACGCTGGCCGGCCTCGGTGTGGCGAGGCGTCAGCAGGGACGGGGCCTGGGTGCCGCGACGCTGGCCCCGGGGCTCGCGCGCGCCGACCGGGACGGGCTGCCCGTGCACCTGGAGACCAGCGCCGGGTCGAACGTGCGTTTCTACCGGCGTCTCGGCTTCACGGTGACCGACGTCGTCGACCCTGCCGGACGGTGGTCCGCGCACCTGGCTGATGCACCGCGAGCCCCGCACGGTGGCCGTCGGCCGGGCGGACGCGCGGCTCGAGGCTCCGCGGACGGGACGAGCACCCGTGCGAGCCGCCCGCTGACCGTCGGGACGAGGGAGCGGGGGCGGCACTGTGACCACCGGACGGTCAGCGGACGAGGTCGGAGGTGATCCGGCACTTCTCGATTCCTGACCGGTCTGGTCCCGCGTGCCCTGGGCGATGACGGCGGATGACGGCGGATGACGGCGGATCGGCGGGTCAGAGCGACAGCTGCCACCGGCCGGCGCGCAGGGCGGCGATGACGCCGCCGTCGACGAGCAGGTCGGTGCCGGTGATGAAGCCGGCGTCCGGGCCGAGCAGGAACGCGGCGGCGGTGGCCACCCCGTCGGCGGTGCCGAACCGGCCGGCGGCGGAGGTCTCGATCATCTCCTGGTAGCCCTCGGCGCCCGGGCCGGACATCTCGTCGCGGGCCAGCGGGGTGAGGACGATGCCGGGGCTGATGCAGTTGACCCGGGCGCCGCGGTCACCCCAGGGGACGGCGGCGGCCTGCACGCGCAGGTGGTTGGCTGCTTGGAGAGGGCGTAGGCGGCGCCGGAGTTCGGCACCGCGTCGGGTGCGAGGACCGGCAGCGCGAGCAGCTCCTCGACCGGGGTGAAGGCCAGCGCGTGCGCCGTCCCGGGGTCCAACGGCGGGGCATGTGGCCGGCCATGCTGGAGATGTGCACGCCGGCGCCACCGGGGGCGATGACCTTGCCGAACTCCTCCAGGACGACGGCGGTGCCGTAGACGTCGACGGCCAGCACCGCCTCGGCCGGGGCCTGCACCGGGGAGACGCCGGCGGTGCTGACGACCTGGACGACGTCGCCGAGATCGGCGGCGGCTCGCGCGAGTGCGTGGACTGACGCGCGGTCGGAGACGTCCACCCGCTGGGTGGTGACGGTGTGGCCGGCGTCCTCCAGCGCGGTCCTCGCCTCCTGCAGGGTGGTCTCGTTGGAGTCGGCGAGCAGCACGTGCTTGCCGGCGCCGGTGCGGCGGGCGATGGCCTGCCCGATGCTGCCGGCGCCGATGACGACCTGGACGGCGGTGTTCGGAGGGGTGCTCATGGTGATCTCGATTCGTGAGGGGTGCGCGGTCACCGCCGGATGAGGCGCACCTGCGCCTCGCTGTGGTGGCCGCCGGCGGGCGGCGTGAGGTCGTCGAGCTCCGCGGATGACCCGAAGCAACGCCGGTTCCCCAGCGCGTGGCAGGACCTGCCGTCCGGTGTCCTGACGGGGCACCCCACCCGGGTCGCGCCGGCCTACCGTCGGATCCGTGGACGCCGACCAGCTGCGCGCCGAGGTGCGCGACTTCCTCGTCACCCGCCGCGGCCGGATCACCCCGGCCGAGGCCGGCCTGCCGGTCCACGGCGGGCTGCGGCGGGTCTCCGGGTTGCGCCGCGAGGAGCTGGCGATGCTGGCCGGCCTGTCCGTGGAGTACTGCGCGCGGCTGGAGCGCGGCAACCTCCGCGGCGTCTCCGAGGCCGTGCTCGAGGCGCTGACCCGGGCGCTGCGGTTGGGCGACGCCGAGCGGGCCCACCTCTACGACCTGGCCCGGGCCGCCAACGCCTCCGCCGGCGCCCGGCGCGCCGCCGTGCCGCAGCAGGTCCGCCCCGGCGTGCAGCGCATCCTCGACGCGATGACCGCACCGGCGCTGGTCAGCAACGCCCGGATGGACTACCTGGCCGCCAACCGGCTCGGCCGGGCGCTCTACGCCCCGCTGTTCGACTCCCGGGTGGGGACCAACGCCGCCCGTTTCCTGCTGCTCGACCCGCGGGGCGAAGAGTTCTACCCGGAAGCCCGGCTCGGAGACCGAGCAGGCGCTCACCTTCCTCGCCAGCTGGACCAGCGGCGACGCCCGGACCGAGCGGGCACCGACGACGCCGCGCTCCTGACCGGCGGGGAGCACGCCGGCCGCACGTCGCGGGCGTACCGCACCGCGGTCCCGCCCGGCGGTCGCAGGTGCCGCTGGCACACCTCCTCCCGGCCGCCCCGACGAACGGGACGCCACCGTCCCCACGGAAGGAAGGTCCGACGATGACCGCGCAGATCCCTCAGGTCACCCTGGACGACGGGGTCCAGATGCCGATCCTCGGCTTCGGCGTCTACCAGATCCCGCCCGAGCAGACCGAGCAGGCCGTCACCGACGCCCTCGCGGCGGGCTACCGGCACGTCGACACCGCCGCTGCCTACGGCAACGAGGAGGCCGTCGGCCGGGCCATCGCCGCCAGCGGCATCCCCCGCGAGGAGCTGTTCGTCACCACCAAGCTGTGGGTCTCCGACGCCGGCGAGGACGCCGCCCGCCGCGCGTTCGAGAAGTCGCTGCTGCGCCTCGGCCTCGACCGCCTCGACCTGTACCTGATCCACCAGCCGTTCGGCGACTACTACGGCTCCTGGCGCGCGATGGAGCGGCTCCGGCGCGAGGGCCTGGTCCGGGCCATCGGGGTGTCCAACTTCCACCCCGACCGGCTGGTGGACCTCATCGACCACAACGAGGTCACGCCCGCGGTCAACCAGATCGAGACCCACCCGTTCTTCCAGCGCGCGGACTACCAGGCGCTCATGCGCCAGCGCGGGGTGCAGATCGAGTCCTGGGGCCCCTTCGCCGAGGGCCGCAACGACCTGTTCACCGACCCCACGCTGAGCGAGATCGGTGCCGCGCACGGCAGGTCCGTCGCCCAGGTCGTCCTGCGCTGGCTGATCCAGCGCGGCGTCGTCGTCATCCCCAAGTCCGTGCGGCCCGAGCGGATGCGCGAGAACCTCGACGTCTTCGACTTCGAGCTCACCGACGACGAGATGGGCCGCATCGCCGCGATGGACACCGGCGCCTCGCTGTTCTTCGACCACCGCGACCCGGCCGTGGTCGCCCGCCTCGGCACCCACCGCCTGGACTGACCGGCACCGGCCTGGACGACACCGCTCCCCGGTCGTCGTCCACGCCCGTCGCGGTCGGGGACGCGTCGTCGTCCGCGGTCGACCGGCGCACCGCGGGACGGCTCGACGGGCGGGGACGAGGCCGCCGCACACGAGGCCGTCCTGTATCTGGTGCGGCATCGTCGGCCTCTACTGCGTGCACGCTCACGGAGCTCCGGCTCCCCGTCGGGTGGGGCTCGAGCGGACGAGCTCCCCGTCCGGCCTGGGTGTGCGCACCGTGCGCCGGCCCCGTCGACGGAACAGGAGACACTGATGGCGAGCCTGATCGCGAGAGTCACGTCCACGAGCCCGCGGGCCCCGCTCGCCCGGCTCCTCACCGCGCCCCTCGGCCTGGACGTGTGGGAGGTCAAGCCCGACCACCTGGTGCTGCAGGCCGACGAGGCCCAGGCCGCCCGGCTGGAGGCCATGGGGTACGGCGTCGAGCAGGTGCAGATGCTCGAGCCCTACCTGACGACCTTCGCCACCGAGGCCGCAGCGACCGGCTACCACACCGCGGCGAGCCTGGAGGAGGACCTGCGGCGCCTGGCCGCGGAGCGCCCGGAGATCGCCGAACTGCACGAGATCGGGCGCAGCGTGGAGGGCCGCCCGCTGTGGGCCCTGCGCATCGGTGAGCGCCGCGGCAGCACCCACAAGGTCGCCTTCCTCGGCTGTCACCACGCGCGGGAGTGGATCTCCGTCGAGGTCCCCTACCGGCTGGCCGAGCACCTGCTGGAGAACTCGTCGTCCGACCCCGTGCAGCGGTGGCTGCAGCAGAGTGAGGTCTGGGTGGCGCCGATGGTCAACCCGGACGGCCACGAGTACACCCGCACCGACAACCGGCTCTGGCGCAAGAACCGGCGGCGCAACCGGGACGGCAGCGTCGGCGTCGACCCGAACCGCAACTACGGCTACATGTGGGGCACGCTGGACGTCAGCACCTCCAGCCACGTCCCGTCGGACGAGACGTACGTCGGGCCGCGGGCCTTCTCCGAGCCCGAGGTGCGGGCGGTAAGGGATCTCGTCGCCCGCGAGCGCTTCCGCGGCGTCCTGACCTACCACAGCTACTCGCAGCTGATCCTCTACCCCTGGGGCTACACGTCCGAGCCGATCGAGGACGAGGACGACTTCGCCGAGCACCGGGAACTCGCCCAGGACATGGAGCAGCTGATCCGCAAGGTGCACGGCAGGACCTACGTCGCCCAGCAGTCGTCGGAGCTGTACCCCACGGCGGGTGACACCACAGACTGGACCCACGGCGAGTACGACGCGGTGTCGTTCACCGTCGAGCTGCGCCCGGCCTCGGCGCAGGAGGGCGGGTTCATCCTGCCGGCCAGCCAGATCGAGCCCTGCTGGGAGGAGAACCGCCCTGCGGCGTTCGAGTTCATCCAACGCGTCCTCGAGCGGCCGGAGCGCTGACCGGTCGTGACGCGTCCGGATCCTCCGTGCGACGCCGCGGCGTGGCCTGCCGCCGCGGCGGGGCCTGCCGCCGCGGGCGGGGTCCGGTGACCACGGGCGAGGGCGACGAGCCGGTGGTCGCCCGCGTGACCCCGGAGACCGGCAGCAGCGTCGCGAGACTGCTCGGCATGCCCCTGGGACTCGACGTCTGGGAGCGCCACGCCGACTTCCTCGTCGTCGCCGCGCCCGAGAGCCGGCTCAGCGAGCTGGAGCGACGGCGGCTGGCCCGGGTGGACCGCTGGTCCACGGCGGCGGACTACGTCGCACGGATGCAGGCGCGGCCGCCGGCCGAGGACGACGAGGAGCCACCGGAGGACGAGGGGCAGCCGGTGTGACGTGCGCTCGGTCCGGTCGCACGCCTCCCGCCGGAGGAGCGGTGACGCCGCGCCGTGCGTCGGGCCGAGACCGGCTTCGCTGTGCCCGATCGTGGGCAGTACCGTGCTCGGGTGCACGGTCCGTCCGGGGGGTCGGGGATGGCGTCATGAGTCCGCGACTCACCGACCACGAGGCGGCCGAGGTGCTGGGAGCGACGCGTGTCTTCAGCGCGCTCGACCGTCCCTCACGCCTGAGCCTGGCTGCGGCCAGCAGGCAACGGACGTACGGCCGGGGACAGTACCTCTGGTACGAGGGCGACCCCGGGGAGCACCTGGTCGTGGTCGGCGAGGGCCTGGTGAAGGTCGTGCTGACGTCGGAGCGGGGTGACGAGGCCGTGCTCGTCACCCTGGGCCCCCACGAGACCGTCGGCGAGCTCGCCATCCTCGACGGCTCGCCGCGCTCGGCGTCGGTCGTCGCCGTCGAGCCGACGACCGTCCTGCTGCTGCCGCGCGCGGCGGTGCTGGAGGCGATGGCCGCCCACCCGGCGGTCCTCGACGCCGTTCTCCGCCTGCTCGGGCAGCTGGTCCGCCGGCAGACCGAGCAGACCGGCGGCCTCGTGTTCCTCGACCTCGCAGGCCGCGTCGCGAAGGTCCTGCTCCAGCTCGCCCAGCGCCACGCGCGGGACGACGAGCACACGGTGCTCGACGTCGGGCTGTCCCAGTCCGACATCGCCGCGATGGTGGGGGCCACCCGTCCCGCGGTCAACCGGGTCCTGCAGCTGTTCGCGTCCCGGGGCCTGATCTCGGTGGACGGCCGCGTGATCGTCCTCCGGGATCCTCCTGCGCTGCGCCGCCGCGCCGGCTTGTGACGCACCCCGGCCCGTCGTGGCCGGGCCGGCACCTGGTCCCCGGGCCGTTCCGGCGTACCTGTCATCCGGATGACAGCCGGCGTGTCCGCAGGTTGGCAGCCCGGCGCAGGCGCCGGTCATAGCGTCCTTCCCGCAGCCGGACCCGGTGCAGCGCGACGACCACCACGACGACCGTCTCTCGATCGGCCGTGGAGGCCGCGGAACCGCACCCAGGCTGTCCCACCCACCCAAGGATCCGCTGATCGATCCCGGCACCGAGCGGATCCGTCGAGAACGGGACTGCGGCGCGATGACCACACAGCTCTGCCCCAGCACTGCGCACGCCCCCCGCGAGTGCGACAACGCCACGTTGCTCGCCCGGATGGCGGACGGCGATCAGTCGGCCTGGAGACGACTGATCGACGAGTACGACGGTCTCGTCCGGTCCGTGGCCGCGTCGTTCCGTCTCCAGACGGCCGACGTCCACGACGTGGCGCAGACGACCTGGCTGCGCCTGCTGCAGAACGTGCGCGCCATCCGCGACCCGGAGCGGCTGGCCGGGTGGCTGGCGGTCACCGCGAGGCGCGAGTCGCTGGCGGTCCTGCGCCGGTCCTCCCGGGTCCGCCTGCGGTCCACGGTCGACGAGACGCCGGACGCCGCGGCCGATCCGGCGAGGGACGTCGTCGACCGCGAGGAGGCGCGGGACCTGTGGGCCGCCGTGGCCCAGCTCTCGCCGCGGCAGCAGTGTCTGCTCGTCGCACTCTTCCGGGACGAGCTCGACTCCTACGACGACGTCGCGGCGAAGTGCGCCATGCCCATCGGCAGCATCGGTCCGACGCGGGCACGCGCACTCGCCCGCCTCCGGAGCAGGCTCGCTGACCACGGCCTGGGTCCGGCCGGCTCCTGATCCCGGACCACCTCGGGTCGCCCTCCCCTCCCTCGACACGACACCGCCCCCGCGCCCCGACGTGCGGCGCCCCTTCCGGAGGTCAGCCATGACGACGATCTGCGCCAGCCTCGCCGACGAGCTGCAGCACGACTTCTCCCGAGCGCGCGCGCATCTCGCCGAGGCGCGCCTGCACCAGGCGGAGAAGGACACGCCGGACAGTCGCGCCGACGTCGCGCGATGGCTCTCCTTCATCGACGCGGTCCTGGACATGTACCTGGACACGGGCGGCCCCGGGCGGCCCGTGCGCACCTCGTCGTGACACACCTCGGCTCCCCGCAGACCACGGTGCGCGGACCGGTGTACGGGCACAGGCCACGGTCGGCTGTCCGTGGGACATGACGGTGACGGTGCGGTAACGCCTACACACGAAGCGTCCGACCCAATAGGTTGGCGGAGTCCGGCGGGTGCGGGCGGCGGAGGTCTGCGCTCGGTGTGACTCGCACGCCGTGTCGCCGCCTTCCCTCGGAGTCGCGATGGACGTCAGGTCGCCGCATCTGCTGCGGGACGCCGGCACGCCCTCGCTCGCGGACCGAGCGCAGGCGGTGCTGCGTGACGAGATCGCGGGCGGCGCCCTCGCGAACATCACAGCGGCGAGCCAGATGTGGTCGGCGCACCGCCGCGACCTGGTCGTGCCGGAGATGACGCGCCGTCTGGTGGCGGAGGTCGGCGGACTGCTGGACACCGTGCTCGACCTGCTCGCGCCGCCGCCACGGTCACCCGCCGCCTCGCCCCTGCCGGGTCCCGTCGGGCAGGACCGTGCTCCGCAGCGGGAACGGCAGCCGGCCGGGCCCGTGCCCGTCCTGCGCGCGCGGCGCCCGGCTCCACCCGGCGGCACCGCGGAGATCCGCACGTCCCTGCAGAACGACGGCCCGGACCCGGTCGAGATCGGCTTCCTCTGGAGCGACCTGGTCGGGGAACCCGCCGGACGCATCCGTGCTTCGCGCCTCCGGCTCGTGCCCGGTCGCGTCCGGGTCCCGGCCGGCGCCCTCGCCGACCTCACCATCGGTCTCGACGTGCCCGACGACGCCCGCCCCGGGCTGTACCACGTGCTGCTCCGGGCCACCGGGCGCGCTGAGTCGTGCGCCCTCTTGACGTTCCCTGTCGGCCTCGACGTCGGACTGGAGGCATCCATCGCCATGTGATGCGGTGCAGAGAGGGGGAAGGATGCACTGCTCGAGGTGTTCCACCGAGAACCCGACGAGGGCGAAGTTCTGTCTGGAGTGCGGAGCTCCGCTCGCGGAGACGGCAACGGCGTGCCCACCCGCAGGTCGACCGGCGGAGGCCGAACGGAGGCAGCTGACCTGCCTGTCCTGCGACCTGGTGAACTCGGTCGAGCTCTCCGCACGCCTCGATCCCGAGGAGCTCCGCGAGACCCTCGCCGCTTACCGTCGCGTCTGCGCAGCCGTCGTCCGTCGCTTCGACGGCCACGTCCACGACTACTCGGGCGACGGCATCATGGTCTACTTCGGCTTCCCGTCGGCGCACGAGGACGACGCCCAGCGGGCCGTCCGCAGCGGACTGGGGATCGTCGAGGCCGTCGGCCAGCTCAACAGCCGCCTGGAGTCGGATCGCGGTATCGGCCTCCACGTGCGGATCGGCATCGACACCGGCCTGGTGGTGGCCGGCGGCACCGGTGCCGACGAGGGGCTGGAGGCCACGGCAGCGGTCGGCGCCACACCGAACATCGCCGCACGCCTGCAGTCCCTGGCCGCGCCCGACTCCGTGGTGATCAGCGCCGCGGCGTACCGGTTGATCGCGGGCTTGTTCGACTGCCGCGAGCTGGGCTTCCGGACCGTCCGCGGCATCTCGCAACCCATGGCCATCTACCAGGTGCTGCACGAGAGCGCCGCGCGGACACGGCTCGACGTCGCCGCCCAGCGCGGACTGGCGCCGATGCAGGGTCGCGACGGCGAGCTCCGCCGGCTGACCGAGCGGTGGGCGCAGGCCCGGGCCGGGCACGGCTCGGTCGCGCTCGTGGTGGGCGAGCCGGGCATCGGCAAGTCGCGTCTCATCCGGTCGCTCCAGGAGCACGTGGCCCAGTCACCGGACGTGTACTTCATCCCGCTGGCCTGTTCCCCCTACTACAGGAACACGGCGTTCCACCCGGTCGTCCAGTACCTGCAGCGGCTGTTGCAGTTCGCGCCGGAGGACACGGTCGACCAGCGCCTCGACAAGGTCGACGGTCTGGCGACGCAGTACGGCTTCGACCTGCCGAGCAGGGGACCACTGCTCGCCGAACTGCTGGGGGTGCCGTTCGAGGGCCGGTACGCGCGGCTCGAGATGCCGGCGGACCAGCAGCGACAGCTGACGATCGACACGCTGGTCGAGGGGTGGCTGCTGCGGGCTCGACGACAGCCCGTCCTCTTCGTCGTCGAGGACCTGCACTGGGCCGACCCCTCGACGCTCGACTTCTTGACGCAGCTGATCGACCGTGTGCCTGAGAGCCGGCAACTGATCGTGCTCAGCGCCCGCCCGGACCTCACGCCCCCCTGGCCCGACGGACCGGGACTCGACCGGCTGGAGCTCGACCGGCTCGACCCCGAGGCGTCGGGCAGGGTCGTGACCGAGACCGCTGGTGCGCCCGTGCCCGAGCGGCTGCGGCGCCAGGTCGTGGCCAAGGCCGACGGGGTTCCGCTGTACCTGGAAGAGCTGACCAAGCTGGTCGTGGAGCAGGGGCTGGTCGGTCACGGCAACGGGCGGTTCGACCCGGCCGGCTCGCCCGAGAACCTGGCCGTCCCGGCGACGCTCGCGGACTCGCTCCGGGCACGCCTGGACCGGCTGCCCGACGCCAAGGGTGTCGCGCAGCTCGGGGCGGTCATCGGCCGCCAGTTCCCCTACGAGCTGATCTGCGCGGTGGCGGAGACGATCACCGGGATCGACTCGGAGTCGCTGAGGTACCAGCTGGCGCGGTTGACCGACGCCGGGCTGCTGTTCGTCGAGTGCGACGCCCGTGGGGAGACCTACACCTTCAAGCACGCCCTCATCCAGGACGCCGCGTACGCATCACTGCTGCTGACCACCCGACGGAAGCACCACCGGCGGATCGCGCAGGTCCTGGCCGAGCGGTTCCCCGCCACGGTCGAGACGGCGCCCGAGCTGCTGGCGCACCACTACACGGAGGCCGGTCTGACCGCGGAGGCAGTGCCCCACTGGCTGCGCTCCGGTGAGCGCGCACTGCACGGCTCGGCCAACCCCGAGGCGATCGCGCACCTCTCGACCGGGCTGCGGCTGCTCACAGGCCTCCCGGCAGGTCAGGAGCGAGCCGCGCAGGAGCTGCGGTTCCACCTGGCGCTCGGGCCCGCATGCATGGCCGTCCACGGCTACGCCTCACCCGAGGTCGAGGCCTGCTACCGGCGGGCACAGGAGCTGTGCGAGGAGCTCGGTGACGCACCGCACCTGGTCCCCGTTCCGAAGGTCGTTCCCGTCCTGCACGGCCTGTGGACGTCGCGCGTCGTGCGGACGCAACACGCCGATGCGCTGGCGATCGGCGAGCAGGTCCTCGAGCTCGGCGCTGCGACCGACGACGACGGCGCGGTGGTCCAGGGCAACATGGAGGTCGGCTGGTCGCACTTCTTCCTGGGTCACCTCCAGCAGGCGCGTGAACACCTCGAGCGCGTGCTCGCGCTCTACGACCACGAACGGCACGGTGCCCACACGTTCATCTACGGCGACAACCCGGCCACGTCAGCGCGGAGCAACTTGGCCCAGGCACTGTGGTTGCTCGGCTACACGGACCAGTCGCTGCAGGTCAGCGACGAGAACGTGACGACCCTGCGGTCGTCGTTCGACCACGTGCACAGCATCGCCTTCGGCCTCGACCTGGCCGCAGTCGTGCGTCAGTACCGAAGGGACGCTCCGGCGACTCGCCTCTTGGTCGACGATGCCCTCTCCCTGTCCGAGGCGCACGACCTCGCCTTCTTCGCGGCCATGGCCTCCATCCTCAAGGGTTGGGTGCTCACCGAGGAGGGCGACCTCGAGGAGGGGCTGGCCCAGATGCGCAGGGGACTCGCCGCGCACGTGTCCACCGGCGCCGAGCTGGCCAAGCCCTACTGGTTGTGCCTGATCGCCGAGGCGTGCGGACGGACCGGCGCCGCACACGATGGACTGGAACTCCTCGACGAGGCCGAGACGGTCGTCGAGCAGAGCGATGAGCGCTACTGGGAAGCCGAGATCCACCGTCTACGGGGCGACCTCCTGTTGGCCGCAGGACCGTCCTCCGAAGACGTGACGCGCACGGTGGAGCGGCACTACCTGCGCGCTCTGGAGATCGCGCGGCGGCAGGGCGCTCGGTCACTGGAGCTGCGCGCGGCGGTTTCGCTGTCCCGGTTGTGGGAGGCGAACGGCCGCCGCGACCAGGCGCGCGGGCTCCTGGCGCCCGTCTACGGGTGGTTCTCCGAGGGCCTGGACACACCGGATCTGCGTGAGGCCGCTGCGCTGCTGGCGGACCTCGACGCCGAGTACGCCATCAGCGCGACCGGGATCTCCTGAGCGGGGGCGGATGAATGGACGATCGAAACGCGCAGGTCGGATGGACCGAGGCGCAGTGGAACCGCGTGCGCGAGGAGGTGCTCCGCGCCTGGCAGAGCGTCCGTGTCGCCGGCTCGTTCCTCCCCGTCTACGGCGGTCTGCCGCGCAGCACCCAGGTCGTCCCCAGCGAGATCCTCAGGTCCAACGGCACCGTCGACGAGCGATCTGTCGCGCCTCTGCTCGAGATCTCGTTACCGGTCGTCCTGACGCGACAGCAGGCGCTGGAGGAGGACCTCTCCAGCGCTCTGCTCCAGTTCAGACGGAGAGCCACCCAGCTCGGTCAACTCGAGGACTGGCACATCTTCAACGGTACGTATCCCGGAGGTGCGGCTACCCCTCTGGGCGCCGGTGGGCCCGGGGGGGACGACTTCCTCCCGTCCAGTACCTACCTGAACAACCTGATCCCCGGCTGGTCCCTCGTCAAAGGAGCGCCGGATCCCATCGCCGATCGCCGAACGCTGCTTCGGGGACTGCTCCTTCGGGACCCCGGGACGCTTGGTCTCTTCTACGGTGCTCGGGAGGTTCAGAACATCGCCGGGAGACCCACGATCACGGACTGGTACAAACGCGGTCCACTCACCAGTGCTGGCCTGATGAGCGTGATCGTCGAGGCCATGAACCTGCTCGAGGAGAACGGTTACGTAGCTCCATACGCATGTGTGTTCGGTCGGTACCCCTTCCAGGCGGCGCACCAACCCGTTGGTTGGTCGGTCACGTATCCGCGTGATCGGATCGAGCCGCTCATCGGTCGGGAAGTCCTCCATGCCAGCGCCCTCGACATCGTTCCCCGCCCATTTCAACGGTATCACTGGCCTCATCAGCGGTGGTGGCAGAGTCGAGGCGTGCTGCTCTCCCTGAGAGGTGAGGCCGTTGATCTGGCAATTGCTGCGGAAGCGACACCGGAGTTCATGTACGTGGATGTGCAGGGTCGCTACGTCTTCTCCGTCTTCGAGCGCTTCACGCTCCGCATCAAGGACTCGAAAGCGATAGTGCCGCTGCGGTTCAACTAGTCGGAATCCCCACGAGCCCGCCGGACTGCTCACCAGCCGGCGTGGTGCTGTAGGTGAGGAGGACGTGGTCGGGGGGATTCCCAGGAATGGCCAAATTCGCGCACGACAGGCTCGAGTTGTGGTACAGGACGCCGGATGCGCCAGCGCCGGACGGGACGACCGAGCCACGCGAGGGCGTCACCGTGACGGTCGGCGTCCGCCCTGCCAATCCGTCCAACGCGGTGAGGGTGCGGTACCGCGTCGACAAGCAAGGCGTCGAGACCGTCTTGGCACCGCTGGTGGCCAACGACTTCGAGGAGCGGGTGCAGTACTTCCGGGCCACGTTCCCGACCTTCTGGTCGGGCGAGACGGTCGAGTACCTGCCGGTGTTGTCGTGCGAAGGGCGCCGCGTCCCTGATCCGGCGACAGCAACGACCTTTCCGTCGTCGTTCCGGCTCAGCGCGCCCACCGCCGTTGCAGCGACGAGCACATCGCGCGGGACGGGCAGGGTGCCGCGGGCCGACTTCCCTGCCCACCTCGAGCACCTGGTCCACGTGAGGGTCCCGCTCGCCGGTGAGCCCGAGGTCATCGGAGAGACGCCAGCGGGCTTCCTCGTCAACTGGTACCCGGTGAGCGGCACACTCGACGGGCCCGCGTTCCGCGCCTCGGTCATCCCGGGCGGGGAGCACCAGACGATCGTCCGCCCCGACGGGATCGGTGTCCTCAGCGCCAGCGTGTCGATACGGACCCGCGACGGTGTCCTCATCGCGTTGCGCCACTCCGGCACGGTCGACTACGGAGAGGACTGGGCCACGCGGCTGGGTGCGGGGAAGTGGCCTCCTGCTCTGCCGGTGCGTACCTACATCCGCCTGTTGACCTCCGCGGGGCAGTACCGGTGGCTCAACCGCCTCCACTGCCTGAGCGTCGGCGAGGTGCGACCACACGAGGATCTGTACAGCTACGACATGTACGCGGTGCGGTGAACGGCGGGAGGCGACGGTGACGAGGTCGGTGATCGTGCTGGGCGGCGGCGTCGGCGGGCTGAGCGCCGCCCACGAGCTGTGCGAGCGCGGCTTCTCCGTCCGGGTGTTCGAGATGCGGGACGTGCCTGGCGGGAAGGCGCGCAGCGTCGTCGTCCCCAGCACGGCCCCCCGCCACAACGTCGGTGGCGTCCACCTGGGGAGACTCGCGGGCGCCGCACGGCGGGACCTCCCGGGTGAGCACGGCTTCCGCTTCTTCCCGCGGTTCTACAAGCACGTCATCGACACGATGGAGCGGATCCCCTACCGAGGTTCCCGCTCGGTCGCCGACAACCTCGTGGACACCACCGGGACCATCTTCGCGCGCTTCGGCCGCCGGTCGCTGAAGCTGCCGACCGTCACGCCGAGGACCGTTCCCGAGGTCTTCACGTTGCTCACCGACCTCAGGGCCCTGTTCGGGTCCGAGCTCGGGATCACCTCCGAGGAGTTCGCCTTCTTCGGCGAGCGCATCTGGCAGATCCTCACCAGCTGCTCGGAGCGCCGCATGGACGAGTACGAGAAGCGCGGCTGGTGGGACTTCATCGGCGCGGAACAGCGGTCCGACGCCTACCAGAAGCTCTTCGGCATCGGCTGCACCCGCTCGGTCGTCGCGGCCCAGGCGAAGCTGGCGAGCACCAAGACCATCGGCGACATGTTCGTGCAGTACTTCTTCAACCTGGCCGAACCGGGCATCAGCGCCGACCGCGTGCTCAACGGGCCGACCAACGACGTCTGGATCGACCCGTGGGTCGACCACCTGCGCGCGCGGGGCGTCGACTACCAGCTCAACACGCGGGTGCGCTCGATCGAGATGGACGGCGGTGTCGTGCGGGGCGTGACCGTCGAGCGCGACCGCACGGTGAGCGAGGCCTCCGCGGACTACTACGTGTCGGCCCTCCCGGTGGAGGTCATGGCCACCCTGGTCACCGATCAGGTCGTGCGCGCCGATCCGGGCCTGGCCGACGTCTTCCCGCTGAGGGAGAACACGGACTGGATGAACGGCATCCAGTTCTACCTCGACGAGGACGCGCCCATCGGGCCCGGCCACCAGATCTACATCGACTCGCCGTGGGCGCTGACGTCCGTGTCCCAGGCGCAGTTCTGGCCCGACGTCGACCTCAGCCGCTTCGGCGACGGCAACATCCGCGGCGTCCTCTCGGTCGTCATCTCCGACTGGGACACGCCCGGGCTCAACGGGAAGCCGGCCCGGCAGTGCACCCGTCGTGAGATCAGGGACGAGGTGTGGGACCAGCTCAAGCGCGGCCTCAACGTCGAGGGCGCCGACGTGCTCGAGGACCAGCACCTGGTCCACTGGTTCCTGGACCTCGCCGTGGACCCGCTGCTCAAGACCAACGCCGAGCCGCTGTTCGTCAACCTGGTCGACACGTGGCGGCTCAGGCCGCGAGCGGTGACCGCCATCCCGAACTTGTTCCTGGCCGCTGACTACGTGCAGACGTCCACCGACCTGGCCACCATGGAGGCGGCCAACGAGGCGGCCCGGCGTGCGGTGAACGGGATCCTCGAGCACTCCGGCTCGGACGCGCCGCCGTGCCGGCTCTGGGACCTCCACGAGCCGGTGCTCCTGGAGCCCTGGCGCGCCAACGACCGGGAGCGCTACCGGCAGGGTCTGCCGTGGGACGACACCGCCGCGAAGCTCGGGCTGTCGGCGCTGGCAGCACTCCACCGCGGGGTCCGCGCACTCGAGACGTCGATCCTGGACGCGGTCGGCTCGGCGATGCACGTCGAGGACCTGCTGTCCTACATCAGGACGGGGGAGAGCCGGTCGGAGCTGCTCGAGCGCCTCACCTCCCGACCGGGAGCGCCGTCCGGTGAGCTGCTGCGCGCCTTCGCCGAGGCGGCACGGACGACCGCCGGCCCCGCCGAGTCGGTCGCGGCGTCGGCGTTGGAGGCGCTCGCCTCTGCGGGGCGCGCGCTGGGCACCGCGGAGCCACCGGCCGGACCGATGGGCGGCGTCCGCTTCGTCGAGCAGCCCTGACATGGTCGCCTCGACGGAGACGGCGGGCATCGAGCGACAGCTCGCCCACTACCGCGACCTCACCTACGACGCCCTGCTCGGGCAGCTCCCGACCCGGGAGCCACGTCGCTACCTGTACGACCTGATCGCGGGGCAGCTGTCGCACGCGGGCAAGGGGCTGCGGCCGGCGCTGTGCATCGCCACCTGCCGCGCCTTCGGCGGCTCCACCGAGCAGGCCCTGCCGTCAGCCGTGTCGATCGAGCTGCTGCACAACGCCTTCCTCGTCCACGACGACATCGAGGACGGGAGCCTGTACCGGCGCAACGAGGCGGCGCTGTACGTCGAGGAGGGCGTCCCGATCGCCCTCAACGTCGGCGACGCGATGAACGTCCTCAGCATCGGCTCGCTGATCGAGAACATCCCCGTCCTGGGTGCCGATCTCTCGTACCGGGTCTTCCACGAGGCGCAGCACCTGATCCTCCAGTCGGTCGAGGGCCAGGCGCTGGAGCTCGGGTGGACGCGCGACAACGTCGTCGACCTGACCGAGGACGACTACCTGCGGGTGGTCCTCAAGAAGACGTGCTGGTACACGGCCATCCACCCCTGCCGGATCGGGGCGCTGATCGGAACGGCCGGCGCGGTCGACGCCGACCGGTTCAACCTGTTCGGCTTCCTGCTCGGTGCGGCGTTCCAGATCCAGGACGACGTCCTGAACCTGATCGGCGACCAGGGCCGGTACGGCAAGGAGATCCTCGGGGACATCTGGGAGGGCAAGCGCACGCTCATGCTGGTCCACGCCCTGCGCGAGTGCACCGCCGACGAGCGGGAGGAACTCCGGCGGGTCTTCTCGGTCGGGCGCGACCGACGCACCGAACGGGACGTGGACTGGGTGTTCCGGCTCTTCCAACGTCACGGCAGCATCGACTTCGCGCGCGCCGCCCTGCGTCAGGTGGTCCACGCGGCCCAGGACGAGTTCGACGACGCCTACCGCGATGCGCCGGGAGTGGCGGATCGCGACTTCATCCGTCGACTGATCCCGTACCTGGGTGATCGGGAGGTCTAGCGGTACAGGGGCCGGCGGCCACGGGTTCGAGGAGTCGCGGCACCTCGGACCTCCGCGAGAGCCCGCCCCGGATCCCGTATCAGACGGGTCCCTCTCCCCCTCATCCCTGCTACCGGAGACAGCAGCTCGCGTGCACGGTGAGGGGTGGTCATGCCACGGCTGGTGCAGTTCCCGCTGGAGGACGGCGGCAGTGTGCTCGTCCAGGTCGACGACGGGCACAGCGACCGTGAGGTCACCCGTGGCTGGGGGGATCGGGACCAGCGCGTGGTGGAGCAGGCGCAGCAGAGCTTCGAGCGGGCGGTGGACCGGGTGCAGCCTGCCGTGGAGGGGTTGCTGAGGCAGCTCCGGTCGCTCACGGAGACACCGGAGCAGGTCCAGGTGGAGTTCGGTGTGCAGCTCAGCGCCGAGGTCGGTGCCTTCGTGGCCGGCGCGAGCTCGAGCGGCAACTTCAAGGTCTCGATGACCTGGGCCCGCGGCCCGCGATCCGGCGACG
>NZ_JBFNXQ010000009.1:0-98989 GCF_041018925.1 Geodermatophilus maliterrae | reverse complement strand
CCCGGGTCGGCCTGGGCGACCGACTGGCCGGCGAAGGCGAACGCGAGGGCGAAGGCGCCGACCGCCGCCGTCCGGCGGACGGCCGCCGCTCGCGGACGGGAGGCCGGGAGCGTCTGGGCCGAGTCCTGCTGGTCGGGCGCGGTGTGGTGCTGGGTGTTCCAGAGCATGGCGAAGAGAACTCCTGACGATGGGGTTCGCCGGGCGCCGCCGTCTGCTCAGCGGTCACACGTGGCATGGCACGAGGCCTGGGTGTGGACAGCCGGTCCACCGCCTGGCGCGGGGCCCGCTGCACGGCGGGACGACGCGATCAGGTCGGTTGGTCCCGGTCCGGCGCCCGTACGGCGCCGGGGGACAGGGGCGCGCGGCGACCACGCCGACGCGAGCGCTCGGGTGCCGGTCGGCGTCCCTGTCCGAGGATGTGTGAGTGGCGCGGAGCGGGCCCGTGGGCGCACGCCGCGACGGCTCTCCGTTCTCCCGTGGCCGCCTACCGGGTCAGCTGACGGGTTCGGGCGGGGATGCGCCCTACCCGCCCCCCAGGCCTGCTCGGGAGGCGGGATTCACCCCACTGGTGCGGTTGGGTCCCCGGCTCGCACCCACGTGGGTGGCTGCGACTCGGCGGCATCCGACGCGGTTCTCCCGGGTGGGAGAGGTGACGACCCGCCGGACGCAGCGACCGTAAGGGCGTTATGAACCTGTGACAACGGGGGACCGGTCCGCTCGGCGAGTTGCCCGTGCGCGGTACGCGTGTCGTCACTCGTATCGGCGTGTCGGCCTGGTGGGGACGCCTCCCCGTGGTCCGGAGGACCCTCACGCGGCAGTGCACCGGTGGGGCTGCGGGATGCCTAGACTCGTGGACACGACGGACGAGTCGGCCGGGCGGTCGCGTCGGCGGGGGAGACCTCGTCGCCGAGGAACGTCCGGGCTCCACAGGGCAGGGTGGTCGCCAACAGCGACCCGGGGTGACCCGCGGGACAGTGCCACAGAGAACAGACCGCCAGCGGTTCGCCGCTGGTCAGGGTGAAACGGTGGTGTAAGAGACCACCAGCGCACCGGGTGACCGGTGCGGCTCGGTAAACCCCACCCGGAGCAAGGTCGAGAAGGGACGGCGGCCTGGCCGCCGTCCTGCGCAGGCGTTCGAGGGTTGCCCGCCCGAGCCTGCGGGTGGACCGCTCGAGCCCGCCGGCAACGGCGGGCCTAGATGGATGACCGCCCATCGGGAGGCCGCGAGGCGCCCGAGGACAGAACCCGGCGTACAGGCCGACTCGTCCGTCGCCCGCCTCTGACCTGCGCTTCTGCAAAGGCGGGGGCTCAGCTGTCCTCAATGAGTCCTCAGCAGTCCTCAGCACCGAGTCGACCGCGGCCCTCGTCCGGTCGTCCGAGTCGGGCCAGAGGTGGCTGTAGGTGTCGAGCGTCTCGGCGGCGCTCGCGTGCCCCAGCCGGGCCTGGACGGTCTTGACCGACTCGCCGTGCCGGATGAGCAGGCTCGCGTAGAAGTGCCGCAGCGCGTGGAAGGTGACCGTCTGCGGGAGGCCGGCGGCGTTCACCGCCGGCCGCCAGACGCGGGCGGAGAACGCCGTCCGGCGGATCGGTGCGCCGAGCTCGGTGGTGAACACCAGGGCCTCGGCCGGCCAGGTGTTCAGGTGCGCGCCGAGGGCGTCGACGACGACCTGGGGGAGGGGGATGGTCCGGATCGACGCCTGCGTCTTCGGTGCGGCCAGGTACGGCGGCCGGCCGGGCAGGGTGATCAGCTGGCGGTCGACGGTGAGCTGGCGTCGGAGGAAGTCGATGCGGTCGATGCCGAGCCCGAAGGCCTCGCCCTGCCGGAGTCCGGTTCCGGCGGCGAGCGTGACCAGCGTCCGGTACCGGCCGGGGATGGCCTCGGTGAGGGCCTCGACCGCCTCGACCGTCAAGGGCTCGATGCGTTGCTTGGGGTCCTTCGGCAGTTTCGTCCCCGCGCACGGCGAGGCCACGATCCGCCGATCCCGGACGGCGGCTTTGAAGACCGCGGCGAGGATCCGGTGGACGACGCCGACCGTGCCGGGCGCGAGAGTGTTCGACAGCCGCTTGACGAGGCTCTGGACGTCGCTGGGGAGCACGGAGGCGAGCGGGCGCTCGCCGAGTGCGGGGTAGACGTGTCGGCGCAGCATCGTCTCCACGTGAGCCGCAGTCGTAGGTCGATGTACCTGCGCGGCGCGCCACTGCTCGGCGTACTCCCGGACCGTCTGCCGCCCGGCGTTCGGGTCGACGAACTGCCCGGTGACGAGCGCCGCGGTGACCTCGTCCAGCCAGCGCTGGGCATCGACCTTGCGGGCGAACGTCCGGGTCTTCTGCGCGCTGTTCGGTGCGGGCCGGTATCGCGCCCGCCAGGTTCCGTTCGGGCGCTTGTCGATGCTGGCCATCAGCGACCTCCGGCGCGCGGACCGACGCGGTCGCTGCTGGGCAATTCGCCCCGAAGCGCGGCGACCTTGGACTGCCACCAACGGTCGCACTCTGCCTCGTCGTAGAGAACTCGGCGGCCGACTCGGATGCCGGTGGGCCCGGCGCCGATGTGTCGCCAGTAGCGGACGGTGGAGGGGCTGGTACGGAAGCGCTCCGCGACTTCCTCGGTGGTCAGCAAGCGGACGGTCATGGTTCCTCCCGGGGAACAGCGATGGGGCGCGGACGGGTGTCCGTCACCGCTAGAAGGCGCCGATCCGTGGCGATTGGTGACAGCCGGCCCGGGGTGACATTCGGCTGACGTGGCCGCACTACGGCGCCTGCGACGTCACCCCCGTGTCACCCCGGTGTCACCCCGCGGCCAGCGCGACGGTGAACGCAGGGCCGAGCCATCGCGACGGTGCATGGCGCGTGTGATGTCGTCGAGGGCCGCGGCGATGGCGGGCAGGTGCCGGTCGTAGACGACGCCCTGTTCGACTTGGGCACCGAGCTGCCGCAGCAGGTCCACCCATGCGAGCTGCCGGGGCTTTGGCGCTGACGCAGGCGGCCTGGCGGGGACGGTGACTACCCGTTCGACGATCTCGACGGCGCTGCGGCCGGAAGCGGCGGCGCGAGCCTGCTCCCAGGCCCGGTGCCGGCAGGTCGCCGAGCACCACTTGGGAATCGGTCCTCGGGACCGCGGGGTGATCGCCCGGTGGCACCAGCCGCACGTCGTGGCCGCTGCTCGCCGTGCCCTCGTCCTCGAGCTTTCCCGTGCCGTCGCACCGTCGAGCGGTGGCGGCTGCTGAGCGAACGACCGCTCTTGTTGCTGACGGCGACGCCGCTCCCGCTGCTGCGCGCGGTATCCAGTGCTGCCTTTGCTGCTCACGCCCTGGAGCATCCGAGGTGACGTTCATGAACCCGTCACCACGAATTGCGCGTCGCCCGTGATGCACCAGGTGTGTCGGCTCGTGATCTTGGTAAGAACAGGGATCTCCAGTGACTGTTCGAGCGTGGCCACGAGTCCGGATGGCGGGCTGGCAGTTCTGTGGAGAGATCACGTCCAAAGCGCGTCTTCCAGCGGCTGATCAGGGCAGGGAGCTGGAGTCGATCCTGGGCCGACGCAGCGCACGGCGGCCCGCCGTCTCCCGACGACAACCTCAGAGAGCGAGACTCCGGAGAGCGAGACGGGCGTCCCGCAGTACGACGATGCACCGGCCGGTCGGGTCCTGTCCGGCCGCAACCCGGTCGTCCTCCACAGGTGTTCGCCGACCAGACCGACGTCCCGGAGTCCGGCGACTGGTGGGACGCCGCCTACCTGGTCCTGTGGGGCTCGAACGTGCCGATGACCCGCACGCCGGACGACCACTGGATGACCGAGGCCGCCGCCCGCGCCGAACTGGACGCCCTGGCCGATTCGGACTTCGGCCGGGACAACCCCGGGGTGATCCGCCGCTGGCGCGACTCCTGGGAGCTGGTCATCCCGTTCTTCGACTTCGCCCCGGAGGTCCGCAAGGTCATCTACACCACCAACATGATCGAGTCCATCAACGCGACGCTGCGCCGCAGCACCCGCAACCGCGGCCACTTCCCCTCCGACGAGGCCCTGCTCAAGGTCCTCTACCTGGCCTGCAAGGAGATGGGCCGCACCAGCACCCGTTCCACCGCCGGCCGCGGCAGCGGCGTTCCCTGGAGGACAGCACTCAACCAGTTCGACATCATGTTCCCAGGCCGACTGGACCAGGCCTAACCAAGATCAAGTCACGCGCTTACACAGGCCAGCTGACAGTCCCTGCTGATCGGCATCGCGGTCATCTTGCTGGCGCTCGTCGTCGCGCTGGCCGTGATGGTCGCGCCCCGGCCCGATCCCCGCCCCACCGGTACGCGGCTGACACCGCCGAGCACGGCTGCCCCCGGCCATGTGG
The DNA here is from genome assembly GCF_041018925.1 of Geodermatophilus maliterrae. Taxonomy (NCBI): domain Bacteria; kingdom Bacillati; phylum Actinomycetota; class Actinomycetes; order Geodermatophilales; family Geodermatophilaceae; genus Geodermatophilus; species Geodermatophilus maliterrae. The sequence continues at coordinate 94,649 of NZ_JBFNXQ010000009.1, read as the reverse complement.
GCGAACCCGCCCGCTGGGACCTGGGGCCCGCGGATGGTGCCTGGTGACTGCACCCCTTCCTGGAGCGTCGCGCACCTCATCGGGCAGCCGGCACAACGCAGCAGGCCGGGTGGTGGCTGAGCGCAGTGCGGCGCCAAGCCGCGTCCACGACGCCACCGGGCATCGTCGAACCGCTGGTCGGCAGGCATGGCCAGGAGGCCGCTGGGCAGCGCGCGGGACGGCGATACCTGCCCCGGTACCGACCCATCTCACAGCGCAGCAGAGAGGATGCTGGTGGCGGTGGACCGGCACGACGCTGAGGACCCCTCCCACCGACCGGCCGGCGGCGCGCTGATCGCCTTCTACTGCCTCGTGTGCGGCTACCTCCTCGCTACCCAGGACCGCCAGCCGGCGTCCGCGCCGACGTGTGCCGGCTCAAAGGCCAGAACCGGCGAACAGCATGAGCCAACCCCCATGCAGCCGCTGCTTCTGCACTGAGCTCATTCACTCGTCGTGTAGCGCTGCAGCAGCTTCCACGGTCACATGTACCGGGAATGCCAGAGGAGGCCGGAGCGGAGGAGTCCGAGTTAGCGGTATGCGTGAGGCATGGAGCAGCCGACCGCATCAGGCTCCGGGGACGTCGCACCAATCTGAATGAAATGTCAGCAACAGTCCTTGACGCGTCGGCGGCGTGCACGGACGCTCGGAGTAATGGCCACGAAAACCATCATTCTGATGCATGACGACTTGACGGATGCACCTGCGGACACAACTGTGAGCTTCGGCCTTGATGGCGTAGACTATGAGATTGACTTGACGGCCGCCAACGCCGAGGAGCTGCGGGAAGTGCTGGAAAGGTTCGTTGCGGCAGGCCGCACGGTGGGCGGCGTGCGCAGGCGTCGCCGTCCTACAAGTCCTGCTGCAGAGGTGGACCCAAAAGCCGTGCGCGCCTGGGCGGCTGCGAAGGGGTACGAGGTCAGCAACCGTGGACGTATCCCGGCGTCGGTGGTTGAGGCTTTCAAGGCTGCTGGGAACTAGCAAGCGTCAGCTCGGTACCCTCCGTCCTGTGTCGAGCGCTAGCGGCGGGGGAGCGACGGTTGAGGAACGTGAGGGTGTCAAGAACAGACGGCAGGACTGGCGTTCTGCTCTTATCGGCGCTGCTAGCGGACTAGTTGCTACAGCTATCGCCTTCGGTGGAGTGCTGTACGGGACCAACGTCACCGCAGACAGGGACGATGATCGATCCAATCGTGAGTTCCTGCAGACGCAACGGATCGCTGTTTATGGGGAGTACTTGACTGCCGTCGATGATTCTTACTCCCTGATGAGGCCGTGGATACCTGACCCATTCGTGGTCGCAACGATTAGAGAGGTCCGGGATTTTCAAACTCCCAGTGACGAGGAGTCCCGAGCCATCTATGAGTCCATTCAGCGCCTAAACACAATCGTCGGTCGCCTCCAAGTGGTAGGCGGCGCAGAGGTGTACGAAATTGCCTCCCACCTGCGCTCTGACTTGAACGCCGGAATGAACACTATTGCCCACGTGACCGGATGTAAGACTCAAGAGAATATCCCTGAGGACGTTTGCGCGCGCGACCAGTTCCTGAAGGGCGGTCAGGCATACTGGCCGGACGATGACTTCCAGTCTGACCGCGAGGAGTACCTGGAGGCGGCACAGGGGCAGTTAGGAGTCTCGGACTAGCGACCTACAAGGGCGGGTGTTACAGGAACGGTCCGAACTGGAGCCCCGTACTGGCGAGGAAGCCGGCCAGCAGCCCGCAGCGGTACTGCATCCGTCTCAGCCGCGTCTTCACCAGCGCCGTCAGCTCGGCGATGGTGTGCTTGGTCAGGTTGGCCAGCGACCGCTTCAGGTGCGACCACACCGGCTCGACCGGGTTCAGGTCGTGGGCGTAGGGCGGCAGCCGGTAGACCGTCAGCCACGGCCGGGCGGCGATCAGTTCGGCCATGGCCTTGCTGGCGTGGGTGCTCAGGTTGTCCCAGACCAGCACGATCGGCCCGCGCAGCTGCTGATGGGCGGCGTCGAGCAGGCGGGCGTAGTCGGCCTCGGTGAACCCCTTGCGCCCGACGACCATTGAACTGGCCGGACCGCTTCGATGTGTCGCCTGGACTATTCAGGCGGGTCAGCCGCGCGGCCACCCGGTAGGGGACCCTGCGGTTCAGATGCGGTATGCGTCTCTGCGGTGATCGATGTCGAGCACGTAGACGGTGAGGTTTGCATCGTCGACGCGGTAGCGGACTCGGTACTCGCCTCGTCGGGCGCGCCACTGGCCGGCGAACGGCGCGCGCAGCGGGGCCCCGACGCGATGCGGGTCGTCCGCCAGTGGGCCGAACAGGAATTCGACGCAGGCCGCAGCCGCGGACTCCGGCAGGCGCTCAGCCAGCTGCCGTGCGGCCGTCCGTGTTACGACGACCCGAAAGCTCACTCAGTCGACCCGGACCGCCGTGCGGTGAGCAGCGCGCGAACCTGGGCCTCGTCCAGGACCTCGCCTCGCTCGATCTCCTCCTCGGAGCGGGCGAGGCGCGACTGGGCGTCGGGGTCGCCGAGCAGCTCTAGGGTGGCCTCGATGGATTCGAGGTCCTCGGCGGCGAGCAACACGACGTAGTCGCGCCCGTTCTTCGTGATCCGAACACGCTCATGCGTCGCTGCCACCTTTTCAGCGATCTGCGACAGGCGTGCCTTGACCTCAGATAGCGGCAGCGTGGTCATAGACCACAATTCTAGGCTATCGGCGAAGGTTGAACAAGGGGCGCGGTCAGTGTCGGCCGCGGGCGTGGCAGGAGCGCTTTGCGGAGTTGATCTCGTGGCGACGGGCGGGGAGCTGTCCTCAATCAGTCCTCAGAACGCCCGACTTCCGCCACTTCCGGCCAACGCGGCCCAACGATATAAGTCCTGCTCAATAGCCATATCCAACGTCATCCGGCATCGACCAATACTCCAGCATCAGTCCCCGGCGTACAGGCCGACTCGTCCGTCGTCCCCTCTGACCTGGACATGTGAGGTCGGAGGGGGTGCTCAGGTCGCCCGTGGTCCGCAGGTCCACGCACGATCGAGTCGACGGCGACCCGGGTGACGTCCCGCTCGGTGGTGCAGCCCGGCTGCTGCGGGGTCTTCCGCAGGTCGGACGATGACGCGATCAGTGCCGGCTGTGCCACCCCCTTGCCGGGGCCGGGGCCGGGGTGGCCAGCAGGGGCCATGGAGCCTCCGGAGGGGTGGTGGCGGAGGAGCAGGCGGCCTCGGTGCTCGCCCACGTGCCCGCGACGGGCTCGAGGCCCGCCGCGAGCAGTGGCCGGCCGAGCACAGGAGGCGTCCACGATGCCGACCCGCGACCAGGTCGAGACCCACGGGCACCCCTGCCACCGCCCGGCTGTCGGACGACGGCCTCATCGACCCCACCCAGATCCGTACCGTGCTCGGCCCGGCCCCGCCGGCGGGTGCGAACGCCCCGCGGCCAGAGGTCGGCCATGGCGTCGTGCGGATGTGAGCTCTGCGAGGCCCTCGGCTCAGGCGCCTGCGACCGGTGGCGCGGTGGGGTCGGCGGTCTCGGCCGTGACCTCCCGGAGCACGTAGTCCTCGATCGTCTCCAGGTCGTGGGTGGAGCGCTTCACGATCGTGAGCAGGTCGCTCATCTTGCTGACCTCCTCGATCTGCTCCTTGATGAACCACTGCATGAACTGGTCCGAGGCGAAGTCGTTCTCCCGCCGCGCGATGCCGATCAACGCGTTGATCTGCTCGGTGACCCGCTTCTCCTGCTCCAGCGCCAGGGCGACCGGCGCGACGACGTCCGGGAACTCGTTGACCGGGGCCGCGACGGCGGGGATGCGCACCGGCGCGTCGGAGTCGAGCAGGTAGCGGACCATCATCATGGCGTGCTCGCGCTCCTCGAGCGCCTGGTCGAAGAAGAGCTGCGCCGTCCGGGGCATGGTCAGCTGGTCGAAGTAGACGGCACAGGCGACGTACTGCTGGTGCGCGGCGAACTCGTTGCCGATCTGGGTGTTCAGCAACTCGACGAAGGCAGGGGCGGCCATCGGGACTCCCGGACGTGTGCGGTGGCGGTCACCGGACGTTATCCGGTGACCCGCCGACGCCCGTGGACCGCCGGAGAAGGGAAGGCTAGCCTCACAAGGTGGCCAAGACGGCGCGCATGCCCAAGAAGAAGTGCTGCCAGGACAAGCCGCGCTGCAGGCGGTGTCCCCTCCGCGCCCTCGCCGAGGGGACCCTCCCGCCGGGCTACACGGTCAAGAAGCGCCGCCTGGTCAAGCTGGACAAGGCCGACAAGGTGCTCGCCAAGAGCACGCGGAAGGCTGCCTGACCCCGTCCCGCCCCTACCGCGCCCCCCGGCGGGAGTGCCGGGCGGCGTCGATCCACGGCCGAGGCGTGATCCAGCCGGGCCTGGACCGTCGTCACCGACTCGCCGTGCCGGATGAGCAGGCCGGCCAGGGGTGCCGCAGCGCGTGGGACGTGACGCTCATGACGCTCCGGCCAGGAGCGGCGCGGCGAAGCCGCGGATCGCGTCGGCCAGGACGTCGTCGGGCACCCCGTGCCAGGTGCCGGGCAGAGTCCGGTGGACGCCGGCCGGCAACGCGGCAGCCAGAGCGGCGGCCCAGCCGCCCAGCGGGCTGCCGCCGGCGTCGCTGGACAGCACCTGCACCGGCACGCTGACCGCGGCCAGGACCTCGTGCGGCACGCTCCCGGCACGGGCGAGGCACATGTCGTACACCAGAGTGGGGGCGATCTCGTCCAGCGCCTCCAGCACGACCGGCGGCTGCTGGGCGATCATGTCGGCCGGCATGCCGATGCCCCGCTGGAAGGCCTCCACCGTCTCGCGGCGCCGCCCGGCGCGCACCAGGTCCGCCAGCCCCTCGATCTCTGCTGTGTCGGCGGCGTGGTCACCCGCCAGGTCGATCGGCGGTTCGAACATCGACACCGCGCGGACCGGAGCGCCGGCGGCGACCGCGTGCAGCGCCAGCACCGCCCCGGAGGACAGGGTGTGGACCACCGCCTGCCGGGGGCCGGCCTCGTCAGTCGCGGCCGCGAGGATCGCGATGAGGTCTTCGACCTCCCGCTCGAGCGCCCAGGGGGAGGTGTCGGCGCTCTCCCCCCGTCCCCGACGGTCGTAGGACACGACCGTGAACGACGGCGAGAGCAGCTGCGCCAGCCCCCGCGACGTGCCGAACGCCCGGTGCATCGCCGCCCCGTCGACCAGGACCAGCGCCGGACCCTCTCCCACGCGCTCGAACGCGATCCTCGTGCCGTCAGCCGACTCCACGAACTCGGTCCTCATGATCGTGTCCTTCCTCGCCGCAGCCGCCCGTCGACGGCGCCTGCGTCCGATCCTCGGGCGGCCGGCCGGGTGCGATCAACGGCCGTCCACCGATCGCAGCGAGTAGCGTCGCTACTCGATGTGGCGCGCCGTCGAGCTCCGCGAGCTGCGGGTCTTCCTCGTGCTCGCCGAGGAACTGCACTTCGGGCGCACCGCGGACCGGCTGGGCCTCACCCAGTCGCGAGTCAGTCAGAGCATCCGCGACCTCGAGCGCAAGCTCGGCCTGCACCTGGTGGCCCGCACCAGCCGCCGCGTCGCCCTGACTCCGGACGGTGAGCGGTTCCGCAGGGACGCCGGTCGCGCGCTCGACGCCCTCGAGGACGTGCTCCGGGCGGCGCAGGACTCCGGCGAGCAGATGACCGAGCCGGTGCGACTGGGCATCATGAGCCCTGCCCAGATCACCCCCGTCCTGCGTGAGCTCGTCGACGCGTTCACGGCCGCCCACCCGGGCAGCGGCGTCGAGTTCGTCGGCCTGCCCTTCGCCGACCGGTTCGCCCCGCTGCGGGGTGGGGACGTGCAGCTCGTCGTCACCTCGCTGCCCATCGACCAGCCCGACCTCGCCACCGGGCCCGTCCTGTCCCGGCATCCCCGACTGCTCGCCGCCGCCCGGACCCACCCGCTCGCCCGCGGGACCGACGTCTCGATCGAGGACCTTGCCGACCACCCCATCGGCGACCTCGCGATCGCGGCGCCACCCGAACTCGCCGACGAGATGACGCCCCGGCACACCCCGTCCGGCCGACCGATCCCCCGCGCCGGCCCCACGATCCGCCACCAGGCCGAACTCCTGCTCGCCGTCGCCAGCGGCGCCGTCGTCCAGCCGGTGCTGGCGCCGTTCGCGGCGACGTTCCAACACCCGGACGTCGTCTATCTGCCCATCCGCGACCTGCCGCCCAGCCGCAGCGTCCTGGTGTGGCGCCGGCACGACCGCCACCCCGGGCTGCACGAGTTCCTCCGGATCGCCGGCACTGCCCTCCGTGGGCGACCGGCCGGCTGACCCGGCCGCGTTCCGGTCGAGGATCCCGTGCGCCGCGGCACTCCAGGCGGAACAGGCGCCGTCACGTGCGTCGCCCAGCGGCGCGATGCTGGTGGCGTTCCTGCCGCCGCGACCACGATGACCTGGTGTTCCTCGAGGCGCCGCGTGGGTCAGGCGTCGAGGCCGGCCCACACCGCGTCGGCGTCCGGCATCGCGGCGATCTCGTCCCGTATGCGCTCGGCCGCCGCTCGGAACGCCGGGTCGCCGGTCACCTCCGCGACCGCTGCCCGGATCGTGGTGACGGCGTAGTCCTCCGGGGCGACGACCACCCCCGCGCCGGCCCGGGCGAGCAGCGCCGCGTTGTCGGGCTGATCGGTCCCGCGCGGCAGGGCGACCTGGGGCACGCCGTGCACGAGGCCGCCGAGCATCGTGCCCGACCCGCTGTGGGAGACCAGCAGATCGGCCCGCTGGAGCAGGGCGGCCTGTGGGACGAACTCCGCGACCACGGCGTTGGCCGGCACCGGGCCGAGCTCGTCGGGATCGAGCCGCCGCCCGGTCGTGGCGACCACGACGCCGTCGTACTCCTCGAGGGCCGTGAGCCCGGCCGCGAGGTCCGCGGTGTCGGTGTTCTTGACCGTGCCGAGGGTGAAGTAGGCGACGGGCCGGTCGCCCGCGAGGACGTCGGCCACCTCGGGCGGCACCGGGCCGGGCTCGCCGGCGCTCGGCCGTATGGGCATTGCCTCCGGCCACGGCGGCGGGCCGTCGGGCTGCAGCGAGGGCGGGCAGAGGTCGAGGGCCTGCTCGGCCGAGACCTGTGCCCACAGCCCGGGCTCGCCGATCGCGGCTCCTGCGAGGCCGATGAGCTGGGCGTAGAACAGGAACATCGGCCCGATGCCGTGCACGACGTCCGGCACTCCGAGCCGCCGGCTCAGCAGAGGCGCCGCCATCTCGATGACGTCGTGGACGACGAGGTCGGGGCGCCACCTCTGCGCCATGACGATCAGGTCGGCGAGCCGGGCGAGGGCCGGCGTGCCGAACAGCACGACCGCCCCGTCCACCAGCTTCTGCTCCTCGGGCATGCCCGGGTCCGCCCACACCACCTCGTGTGCCGACCACGACGTCGCCCAGGTCGGTCCGACGGCGTGGACGTCGAGCCCCCGGGTGGCCAGCGGACCGACCAGGTCCGGGCCGGTGGCGACCCGCACGTCGTGGCCGGCGCGCTCGGCCGCCCGGACCAGCGGCAGCATCGGCAGGACGTGGCCGTACGCCGGGCACGAGGTGAAGAGCACCCGCGCCATGCCGGTCAGCGTGGCAGGTCGGCCGCCTGCGGTCGACGTAGCCCGTCACCGATCACGGCGCGGCCCTCGCCGAAGGCCTGGACGAACCGCCACTCGACAGGAATGGCTGGGTGTCCTTGAAGGCGGCTTCTGGGACAGGTGACCGCGGCCCCACCCCATGCACCCGCGGGAAGGCGAGAGCAGAGGCAGGACGGTCAGCTGACCGGACCTTCGTTGCTCGCCAGCGCCTCCAGTTCGAGTCGGATGGCCACTCCCTCGGCGAGGCCCTCCCAATCCGGGAACAGATTCATGGCATGTGTGCCCATGGCGTCGAGATCAGGCATAGCGCGGATGGCTTCAATACTGGGCAAGGTGACCTGTGTCAAAGGGCTTTCGTCCGTCGGCACGTAGCTGACGTATTCCTCCAAGGTCACGTGGGGGGTGCGAGCGTACGTGAAGCGACCAGACTGATTCCGCAGTCGGAGATTGCCTGACGCGCGAGGGGCGACTAGCTCGACCCCCATCTCCGCTGACCAAGCGCTCGACCGGGTGTCAAGGACCCATAGCGCCACTTGACCGGTTGCGTCAGGGCTCCTCAATGCCTGACGGAAAGCAAAGAAGGCGGCCACGTAGGGGCTCAACGACCAGTCCAGCAACCGCGTTGGCAGTCCGTGATGCTGAGCGAACGCCAGCAGCGCCTTGTCGTCCGCGAGGATCTCGCGGACCACGCCATGCTCAGCGCACTTCTCTCTGAACTCCCGTAGCAGAGCCTTCCAGATACCCATGCGCTTGTCGCTCGAGAGAAAGCCGAACTGTCGATCGAAGGATGATATCAAGGACCACTCGGCGTTCCCGCACCCACGGAAGAGGTACTGGCCTGATCGGAATGGTTCTCGATCGAAGAGCAGAGGCACTAGGTCGCGCTTCAACTCTTCCCAGGAGTGAAGCCCGAGGCGAGCAACCTTGGCCACGATGTCTCTCCTATTCCCGGTAGTAGGGGTAGACGACCTCCCGCCCCGACGGACGCAATCCCGGCACGGCGTCCATGAGGCACGGGTGAAAGACGTACTCGTGCGCATGTCGCGGCAACTCGAGTTCATTCATGTCCGAGACGGAATAGAAGCTGTACCGGCCGCCCTCGACGAATCCGAGCAAGCCGTTCTGCCAAAGAATCGACGCAATACTCGTCGACCCGTCGAAGCCCTCCTTGGCGAGGTCCTCCATTTGGTGCAGGTCTCCGGCGTCGAATCGGTCTACACCGACGGCTCGAATGATATCCTTGAGTTCCTGCCGTAGGGATCTGGCGTACTCCTGGTCGGACAGGTAGAAGTCGGCAAAGCCCTTCTTCACCGCATGGCGGGGTATCGCATCGGCCGCGATCTGGCTGGCGCACTGCGCCAACTGAGAGTCGCCGAAGCGCTTCGCGGCCATGGACACCACGCGGCGCAGCACCTCTCCCGGAACTTCGGTACGCCCGAGCGACTTTTGCTGCGCGACCACCTGACAAAGGTCGTTGCCGAGGGAGACTATGTCGCGTGGAATGAGCCGTGTATGCCTAATTATGTACTCCAGGACATCTTCATCCACGCCGCGGGCTTCGTTGTGCACCCAGGTGCGTCCCAGCCATGACAGCGATCCGTTGGGTAGTGATGGGGCCATCAGATATTCGTCAGTCAGTCGCTCAATCTTCTGTCGTAACAGAAACTCGATCGCCTCCCGAGACCAGTCCAACACGCGGATGTGCGGTTCGTTGTGGTAGCGCGGGGCATGCTCGCTTCGGTAGATGGAGGCGAGTACGAGCTCGCGCACGCACACCACGACGTGCAACCGCGAGCCGAACCTCGAGTCCCGGAGCAATTGCATGACTTGCATAAACAAGCCTTCCTGGCAACGAAGCCAGTACATGGGTGCGCTGTTGATCCTTTCGTCCACGGCATCCAGATAGAAGAAGATCGGCATGCTCTCTCGCAGCAGGTCCGCAAGGACCGACTCCAGATCGTCCCAGTCGGGATTCTCGAGGTACCGTCGCAGGTGAATAGCCGCGTTGTGGCTAAAGATTATGTCACGAAGCTCGCTATAGATGGACCGAGGTTGCCGGAACTTGCCAATGAGATGCCCGTACTCTCCTCGGATCGCGGCCGCCTCTCCAGCGTCCACCGTGCCGCGCAATTCCCGAGCTGTCAGCAGATGCGTCGTGAGGCTGCGCAGAATCGCACGGTGCCAGAGTTGCATCCATTTCTCGGTGAGGAGCTCGCTCGGGAACCATTGACATGCCTGTATCACCAGATCGGTCTGGGGCAAGTCCTGTTGGGGCGGATCAGCGTAGACTGACTTGCTGGCCTCCTGGTGACTGAACAAACGCCGCATGTATACGGTCTTGCCCGCCCCTATCCGACCAACGATGACCCGAACCATGGCATCGTCGGCGCGCGTTGCGACTCCGCCAAAGCCAGGTCTTCCGTCCAGGGCGACAAAATCGTGCAGGATGTCCTCGAGGTCCGCACGTGAACCGTCCGGCGTGCCAAAGGGACCCTTGTGCTCCCGCACGTTGGAAGTCGGCGGCCGAGTCATTGAGCACCTCCGCATTGCTGCGGACGAGGTTCACCAGCAGTCCGTACTGAGTCGGTTTCGCAGGGTTTCGGCGCACGGTAGTTCCCTCCGCGGGCCGGGCCTAGGGTCGGGGGAGTCGAAACAGTCGGTGCCCCTGCCCCTGCGGTGTGTCGTCGCGCATGTGAAGGGCCACATACGCGGAGTGAGTAATCGGTGCCGGTCTGGGCTCGGGTGGTACTCGTCGCCGGGGCTTGACGTTCAGCGGCCCGTGAACAGCCGGATGCGGGGTGAGGCAGTGCCGGGTCGTCACGTCGAGCTCACCGAGCAGGCCCAGGGACGCGTCGACCAGTTCCCAGAGGCCGCCGTCCATCCGAGAGAGCGCGGGAGCGCGGACTCGGGTCGAGTGCGGCATGGGAGTGTCCCATAGTGGGCCGCCATGGGACACAAGGCGGCCGATGGGACACGCGGATGGGCGCCGGACGGGCCGTTCACCTCGGCCGTCGCCCTTGCTCGCTGGCGTGAAGGAGTTGCCGTCGACGCAGCCGTCACTACCGTCCGAGAGCGTGACTCCCCGTCTGGCCTCGGCCGCCTGCGTCCTCGCGATGGCATAGGCGTTCTGGTGTTCTTCTGGCTGGCCATCCCTGCACTGCAGGACGGTGGGACCTCGGTCGGCGTCGTGGTCGCCGTCTGCGCTGGGCTCGCTGTCGTCCTCGGGGCGACCGGACTGGTGGTTGTCTCGAGGACACGCAGCCGCCGTCCCTGATCGGGCCACGGTCGGCTCGGTCCCGGCGGCCGTCGGCTCGCACCGGGTGGTCGGGCGGCAAGGGGCGGCGGGGCTCCCGGACACCTGCACCGCCCCTTCGGTCGCGCAGGCTCACACGGACCGCGACCGTGGGTGACGCCATCCGCTGGCCTGGTCTTGGCACTTGCTCTGTCACGCACCAGGGCTGACCGTGGCCCCAGTGGGAAGACACCAGTGCCGCGCTCTCGATGTCGAGTTCCAGGCCTCGCTCCGAGCAATGCCGGGCAGCATCGTCCAGGTGGAGCCCAAGCAAGTCGGGTGCCAGTGGGTCCTCCATGACGAGCGCATGGTCCATCACCGATAGGCCATTCCGACAGGGGGACGGTATCCCCGAGTGGGCCGCTCGAGGAAAGCGGCGCTGGCCGTCTCACCCATGACGACCCTGTCGCGACACGAGCCGCGTCCAGTAGTGCCTGCCGGGCGACGTCCGCCTCCTCTAGACCTTGAACTGCGACACCAGTCGGGACAGCTCGGCGGTCACCTCGGCCACCCCGTCGGCGGCCGACCGCGCCTGCAGGGCGTCCTGCTCGGTCTCGGTGCTCACCGCCGACACGGTGACGACAGCGTCGGCGATCGACCCGGTGCCCTGTGCCGCCTCCGTGACCCCGCGCGACATCTCGCTGGTCGTCGCGGTCTGCTCCTCGACGGCGCTGGCGATGGTCGTCTGGTAGTCGCTGATCCGCGTGACGACCTCATCGATGCGAGCGATCGCGGCCACGGCGCTGTCGGTGTCGCCCTGGATCGCCTGGATCCGGCGGGTGATGTCCTCGGTGGCCTTCGCCGTCTCCTGGGCCAGGTCCTTCACCTCGGTGGCCACCACGGCGAAGCCCTTGCCTGCCTCGCCGGCGCGGGCGGCCTCGATGGTCGCGTTGAGGGCCAGCAGGTTGGTCTGCTCGGCGATGCCCGTGATCACCCGCACCACCTCGCCGATGGCCCGGGACGAGTCGCCGAGCTTGGCCACGGTCTGCTTGGTCGACTGGGCCACGCTCACCGCCTCGCCGGCGATCCGGGCCGCCTCGGAGGCGTTCGAGGCGATCTCGCGGATGCTCACGCCCATCTCCTCGGCCCCGGCCGCGACGGTCTGCACGTTGCGCGAGAGCTGCTCGGCGACGGCCGACACCTGCTGCGCCTGCGCGCTGGTCTGCTCGACCGACCCCGCGAGCCGTCCGGAGACGCCGGACATGCCGGCCGAGAGCTCCACCAGCGACCCCGATGCCCGGCCGATGCCGGTCACCGTCTCGGCCACCTTGGCGACGAAGCGGTTGAACGCTGCGCCGAGCCGGCCGATCTCGTCCGTGCGGGTCTCGTCGACCCGGGCGGTCAGGTCGCCGTCGCCGTCGGCGATCTCCGCGATCCGCGAGCGCAGCGCGTCCAGCGGCGCGACGACGCGGCGCGCGACGAGGAAGGTGGCGCCGGCGGCCAGCAGGAGGGTGACGAGCGCGCCGACGAGGATCGTCGTCCGGAGAGCGTGGGCGTCGGCGAGGATCGCGCTCTCCGGGATCTCGACGAGCACCGCCCAGTGCTGCCCCGCACCCACCTCGATGGGCGCGGCCACGTGGACGGTGCGGCCCTGGTCGCCGTCGAGGGTGCGCTGCACGGTCTCGCCGCTCTCCACGGCAGCCGCGGCGATCTGCGCGACCTGGCCCGCGGCGGCGGAACCGGCCTCGTCACCGGGGCGGTTGCTGCCGACCACCAGACCCTGCGACGACACCAGCATCGCGCGGCCGACGTCGTACGGGCGGATGGCGCTCACCTGCTCCTGGATCGTGGCCAGCGGCATGTCGACGCCGGCGACGCCGATCGCCCGGCCGCCGACGGTGACGGGGGTGGACAGCGAGGTGAGGAGGATCTGCTCGCCGGCCACCTCGTAGAGGTAGGGCTCGATCGCCACCGAACGGCCGGTGTCCCGAGGGAGCAGGTAGTAGTCGCCCGCGCCTGGAGTCTCGTAGTCGACGAGGGCGGTCACTGCGATGGCGTCGCCGTCGCGGTACCAGTAGGGGACGTAGCGGCCGCTCGCGTCCGTGCCTGCCCTACCGGCGAAGGTCGTGTCGGACCCGTCGAACGCCTGCGGTTCGAACGCCGTCCAGACCCCGACCAGTGCGGGGTCGGCGGCGAGCAGTCGCGCCTGCAGGGCGTCGGCGTAGGCGCGGTCGCCCCGCCGGCCCTCGGTCTGGGCGGCCAGCGCCTGTGCCAGGGACTCGGCGGTGCTGCGTTGCCGACCGAGGTCGGCTTCGACATGGCGCGCCTGCTCGACCGCCACTGCCGTGGCGTTGCGCAGACCGTCTCGCTGTGCCTGGCCGGTGGCCAGGGTGGCGATCACGGCCACCAGCCCCCCGAGGGCGACGGTGAGGACGGTGACGATGCTGACCACGAGGCGGGTCTTGACGCTCACAGGACGCTCCAAGCGGTCACGTGACGACGGAAGCTGTGCACCGTCTTATCGGCCGCTCGGCTGTGAGGTTGATCGCAGCCGACACGGAGTGGTCGTCGATCTCGGTGCCGGCACGTCCGCGGGCGACCACCGACCGCGCCGCCCGCCCCTACGGCCCCCGAGGGGCGCCCGGCGCACCCGCCGCTCAGTCGGTCCGGGCGACCCCGTCCCCGACCGTGGCCGGGCTGCGCAGCAGCTCCGTCCGCGTCGCCACGTCGCTCAACCGCCGGGCTCCCGCGGGACCGGTCGGCTCAGTGGCTGCGCACCACCGGATGGCCCTCGGCGAGGGCGAGCAGCTGCCGGGCCACGTCCTCTCGGGCCGTCCGTTCTGCCGGTGTCGCTCGACCTCGGCCGACCGGCTGCCCAGGTCGAGCGCGTCCTCAGCCAGGCCGGCGCCGCAGCACGGCGTGATGGCGCGGCGGACGGTCGCCGCCGGCGGGTCAGTCGTCGACGAGGACGACCTCGTACTGGTCGGCGGTGGGTGGGAGACCGGTGTCGAACTTCGCGTTCACGACAGCGAGCTGACCGTCGTGCCGGATGGCAGTCGTCGGGACCTGGAAGAGGTCGCTCGTGATGACCTCCCGGATCGACCCGGCCGTCAGGTCCCTGCTCAGCCGCACCTCGGTCACCTGGTTGCTGTTCTGCACCGCCCAGAGCCGCTTGCCGTGCACCACGATGCCGTCGACGTCCGGCACGCTGACCCCGCTGATCCGAGCACTGTCGCCCGTCGTCGGGTCCACCGTGTACAGGGCGCCGTTGGCCGAGTGGGCGACGATGAGCGTGCCGCCGTGCCGGACGGCGGCGATGCCGTTCAGGTTGAAGACACCGCTCGTGTCGGCCGCCGGTCCCCGCAGCGTCAGGGTGCGGAACTCGCCCGGTCGACCGTGGCGGTCGATCGGCACGAGGTAGAGGACGCCCCGGAGGCTGTCGGTGAACCACGCGCCTGCCCGAGTGAGGGTGACGTCGTTGACCACCGTGGTCGGGTCGGCGTCCGGTGGGGACGGCGGGGCGAACTGGTAGGTGGCGACGGTGGCCCCGGTCTCGAGGTCGTACACGTACGCCTGTCCGCTGAAGCCCCCCGCCACGTAGAGCAGGTCGTGTCGGGTGTCGGCGAACATGCCGACGGCTCCTCGCCCCTCCGGCGCATCGATGAAGCGCTCAGCGGTCCCCTCTCCCAGGTCGCCCCGGAAGATGTCACCGCCGAACAGGTCGCCCGCGTAGAAGGTGTCGCCCTCGCCCGCGGCGATGCCCTCCGCCGAGGTGGCGCCGGGGAGGACGATGACCTCCGGCGACGCCGCCGCGGCGGACGGGGTGCCCGTGACCGTCAGGCCGACCAGGCTGGTGAGCAGCACCACCGCTCGGAGGTGGGTGGTGGTTCCGCGCGTGGTCGTGGGCATCGCTGCCTCCGGTGGGCGCTGTCGCACTCGAGGTCGGATGGACGGTCGTCGGCTCCTCGCCCGGTCAACTGTGACCTGCCGGGGTTCCGGCGGTGAAGGGCCTTGTGTCCCGTCATCGTGTCCCGTCATCGTGTCCCGTCATCGAGTCCCGTCGTCCCGGGACGAGCACGGCGCCGGCCCGCGTCCCGGTGGCCCGACGCCGACACGCGCCCTGAGGGCCGGTTCCCTCCCGGGTCGGCGTCCCACGCCTCGTGGCGGGTCTCTTGACTTCCCGATCACGGCTCTGGAGTCTCGGCCGTGTGGCTACCAGGACCGAGGTCGTACTGGTCGACGACCTGGATGGTGAGACGCCGGCCGGCACGACCGTGGAGTTCGCGCTCGACGGCACCGAGTACGGGATCGACCTGAGCGAGGAGAACGCCGCAGCGATGCGTGCTGCGTTCTCCCGCTACGTGCAGGCTGCCCGGACGGTCTCGTCGAGCGCAGGTCGTCGTCGTGCCGAGGAGCCGGCGAAGGCCGCCTACTCCGGGTACGACCCGGCTGCGGTGCGCGCCTGGGCTGCCGGACAGGGCATCACGGTCTCCCCGCGTGGCCGGATCAGGGCCGACGTCGTCGAGCAGTACCGCGCCGCCGGCAACTGACACCACCGCCCCACCGCGGCGTCCAGCCGAGGACGGCGGCAGCGGGGCCATCCAGACCCGGGCCGCACGCCCTCGTGCCGCACAGGCGTCACTCGGTGCAGTAGCCCGCCTGGGCCAGTCCGTCCAGGATCATGGGGAGGGCCTCCGGGGTGTTCTGCCCGGTGGCGTCGTGCAGCAGCACGACGCTGCCCGGCCGCACGCGCTGCAGCACGCGGTCTCGGATCGTCGTCGCCGGCGGGTCCGCCCAGTCACGCGGGTCCACCGTCCACAGCACCATCGAGCTCAGGCCGACGTCCTGGGCCGCCGCCTCGACGAGGGCGTTCGTGGCCCCGTACGGCGGGCGCCACTCGGTCGGGGCGTTCTCCGTCGCCTCCCGGATGACGTCGGTGGTGCGCTGCAGCTGCGACTGGACCTGCGCCCGGGTGAGCGTGGTGAGGTCCGGGTGGCTCCAGGAGTGGTTGCCGATCCGGTGGCCCTCCGCGATGGCGCGGCGGAGGAGAGCGGGGCGGGCGGCAGCCATCGACCCGGTGACGTAGAACGTCGCCTTCGCTCCCCAGGCCGCGAGCGTGTCGAGGACGGCGGAGGTGGCGGTCGGCGCGGGACCGTCGTCGAAGGTGAGCCGGACGTAGCCGGCTGCGCACGGATGCGCTGCCTTCGCCTGCGCGGGCGTGACGAGCAACGTCAGCAGGAGCGCGCCGACGCACAGCACGATGCAGCGTTTCATGCCGGAACGGTGGCATGTGCGCTTCCGGAACTCACACAACCCCTAATCAATTCTGCCTCTCACGCCGACAGGCCGATGATCCGGTACTTTCTGTTGCCGGTCAGGGTCGGTCCGTCGTCGCTGCAGGGACGGGATGACCGAATGCGCGGGACCTCGGCGGGGAGCTCCCCCTGCGAGAGGTCCTGCAGGATTCGGCGCAGAGCCCGACTCGTCTTCTCCCGTTGCAGGTGCACTTCTGTTGCGCCTCTCCGTATCGCAACGGGTCTTCTCTCCTGCTCGGCCGATCGCACGATCCGGGTGACGTCCGGGGAACGACCCGGCCCGCGACTCAGGGACCTGCAGGACCACCGGCGTGGCCTCGCTGACCGAAGAGGCAGGTGAGAGCTCTGGTGGGCCGGCGGTACGGCCGTACGTGACGCGGAGTGGCTTCGCGAGGAGGTCGCCCGTCCACGACGGACGGTGAGGGGAAGGGCGGGGGGACCACTCCCTGCCACTTTCAACGTATAGCGCACCAGGGGGCTTGCGGCAAGGCCCCGGTCGCGTCGCAGAATCGCCGGGCCGAGGCCAGGACCTGCGGAAACGGAAGTGCGCGCACCGGTGTGCACGAGCGACTTCCCCCGTCTCGGGAAAGCAGGGCCCAGCCGCGCTCGGAGCGCCGGGAACGCAAACCGGAGACACGAATCCCACCTCGGAGCTGATGACGTGAGTCCCCTGACCACCAGTGCGTTCGACCTCCCCGACCACCTCACCGCCAAGGCCGACACGACGCTGATCGCCGCCGACGAGCAGCACTTCGCGGCCGTCGCGGAGAGCCTCGAGCAGTCGATCGCCGACCTGTCCGACCGCCTCGATGCCGAGCGGAGGGCGCCCGGCGGCACCGGCCAGGCGGCGCTGGACCGGGACCTGGAGGTCCACCGGCTGACCGCACGCCTGCGCGCCCTGCGTCGCTTCGGCCTGGACCTGTGCCTCGGACGGATCGTCAGCGCGGACGACCCGGAGCCCGTGTACGTCGGACGACTCGGCCTCACGGACAGCTCCGGTCGTCGGCTGCTCGTCGACTGGCGCTCGCCCGCGGCCGAGCCGTTCTTCGGCGCGACCCACGGCAACCCGATGGGTCTGGCGAGCCGCCGCAGGTACCGGTGGACCCGCGGCCGGATCACCGACTACTGGGACGAGGTCTTCACCCAAGACGGCTTCGAGGGGCACGCCGCTCTCGACGACCAGTCCGCCTTCATCGCCAGCCTGGGCAGCAACCGGTCGGCCCGGATGCGTGACGTCCTCGGCACCATCCAGGCCGACCAGGACGCCGTCATCCGCGCCGGGTCCAGCGGCGCGCTCGTCGTCGACGGCGGTCCGGGTACGGGGAAGACCGTCGTCGCCCTGCACCGCACCGCCTACCTCCTCTACTCCGACCCCCGCCTCGGTCACCGCCGGGGCGGCGTGCTGTTCGTCGGTCCGCACCAGCCCTACCTGGCCTACGTCGCCGACGTCCTCCCGAGCCTCGGGGAGGAGGGCGTGCAGATCTGCACCCTGCGGGACCTCGTCGACGAGGGAGCCGCCGCGCGGCCCGAGGCCGACCCGGACGTCGCCCTGCTGAAGTCGTCCGCGGACCTGGTGACGGCGATCGACACGGCCGTTCACTTCTACGAGGAGCCGCCCACGAGAGGCATGACGGTCGAGACCGACTCCTCCGACATCTGGCTGAGCGCCGACGACTGGGCCGAGGCCTTCGAGGCGCCGGATCCCGGGACCCCGCACAACGAGGCACGCGACCAGGTCTGGGAGGCGCTGCTCACGATCCTGGTGGACGGCCACGACGGCGACGAACCGGCTGACCTGGTCCGGAAGTCCCTGCAGCAGAACCGGGAGCTGCTCACGGCCTTCAGCAGGGCGTGGCCCCTGCTCGACGCGGCCGACGTGGTCGGGGACCTGTGGTCGGTGCCCGCATACCTGCGGAAGTGCGCTCCCTGGCTCAGCCCCGACGACGTCCGCACGCTGCAGCGCGAGGACCCCCGGGCCTGGACGGTGTCCGACCTGCCGTTCCTGGACGCGGCACGGCAGCGGCTCGGCGACCCCGAGACGTCCCGTCGCAAGCGCCGGCACGACGCCGTCGTCGCCGCCGAACGGGAGCGCATGGCCGACGTCATCGACAGGCTGGTCGAGGCCGACGACTCCGAGCTGCTGCTGATGACGAGCCTGCGCCACCAGGACCTCCGGGACGCCCTGGTGGACGAGGCCGCGCTGCCCACCGCCGACCCGGACCTGCTCGCCGGCCCGTTCGCGCACGTCGTCGTGGACGAGGCGCAGGAGCTCACCGACGCGGAGTGGCAGATGCTGCTGCTCCGCTGCCCGTCCGGGAGCTTCACCATCGTCGGGGACCGGGCCCAGGCCCGGCACGGGTTCACCGAGTCCTGGCAGGACCGGCTCGAGCGGATCGGGCTGAACCGGGTCCGCCTGGCCTCGCTGAGCATCAACTACCGGACGCCGCAGGAGGTCATGGTGGAGGCGGAGCCGGTCATCCGGGCTGCCCTCCCGGACGCCAACGTGCCGACCTCCATCCGCAGCAGCGGTGTCCCCGTCGAGCACCGAGCCGCCTCGGAACTGGGCTCGATCCTCGACAGCTGGCTCGCCGAGCACGCCGAGGGGATCGCCTGCGTCATCGGCGACCCCACGTTCCGGCCGACGTCCCGCGTCCGGTCGCTGACGCCGGAGCTGACGAAGGGGCTCGAGTTCGACCTGGTCGTCCTCGTCGATCCCGAGGCGTTCGGCACGGGCATCGAGGGAGCGGTCGACCGCTACGTCGCGATGACGCGGGCGACCCATCGACTCGTCGTCCTCACGAGCTCCTGACGTTGACATCGACCACCGTGGTGGACGCCGATGAGGAGCTGTCTGTGCGAGAGGCTGGTCCGGCGTGGTCGACACCGAGGAGCGTCAACCGCGGTCCCTCGGCGGTGGGCTCGCGACGGGGCGGGCCGTGGCGGTCCTGGCGGTCATCGCGTTCCTGGCGGTCATCGCGTTCCTGTCGGTGTCGGTGTACGTCCTGTTCGTCCTCGTGCCGTATCTCGTCAACGACCTGGACGAGCTGCCTCTCGCCGAGGTGGCCAGCGGCCGCCACGACCCCGAGGACATGTGGCCGGCGACCATCCCCTGCATCGCCGCGTGCGTGGGGCATCGCCACGGGGCACGCGGTGGTCGCGGTCCTGTGCGTCACCGGCCTGTGGTGGTTCTGCAGCCCGACCACCCAGTACCTCCTCGTCTCGCGGTTGGACCAGGAGGCGCGCGTCCTCGGCCCTGGTGCCGAGGCCGGATGCGACAGCCGCTGCGGAACTGATCAGCGCCCGGACTCGCCGGGCCGGTCCAGTTCGCGGCCGGCGGCTGCCAGGACGGCCTCGCGGACGCGGTCGAGGGTGGTGGAGCGCAGCCGCCACTGCTGCCAGTACAGGACGACGTCCACCGCGTCGGCCGGGTCGAGGGCGACCAGCGCCGCCCTCACTGCTCGCGCCTGGAGGTCGGGCACCATGCCCCAGCCCAGGCCGAGGGCGACGGCGGCGACGTAGTCCGCCGCGGCGGGCACGTAGTGCACCGGTGGGGCGACGTCGGAACCGGCCTGCGCGTGCACGTATCGGTGCTGCAGGTCGTCCTTGCGGTCGAAGACGACGACCGGGGCCCGGGCGAGCGCCTCGGGTGTGGGGCCGGTGGGGAACCACCGCCGCGCGAAGCCGGGGGTCGCCATCGGCCGGTAGCGCATGCTGCCCAGGCGGGTGGAGGTGCAGCCCGGCACCGGCTCGGCGTCCGCGGTCACTGCCGCCATGACCGTGCCGGCGCGCAGCAGGGCGCTCGTGTGCTCCTGGTCCTCGCGGTACAGGTCTAAGCAGACGTCGCCGGCCAGCGGTGCCAGCGCGGGCAGCACCCAGGTGGCCATCGAGTCGGCGTTGACCGCGATCGGCAGCGTGGGCGTGCCCTCGGGCGAGGGGTCGCCGCCGAGCTCGCGGGCGACGTCGGCAGTGAGCACGTCGACCTGCCGGGCCAGGCGCAGCACCGCCTGGCCGGACTCGGTGACCTGCACCGGCTTGGTCCGCACCAGCAGGATCCGGCCGGTCGCGACCTCCAGCGCGCGCAACCGTTGGCTGATCGCCGACGGGGTGACGTGCAGCGTCCGTGCGGCGGCCTCCAGCGTGCCGCCGCGGACGGTGGCGTCCAGCGCCCGCAACTGGGCCAGGTCGAGCTCCATGAACAGTCAGGCTAACGATGCATCAGAATGATGAGCTGGACCGCACGTCGACGGCTTCCTAACGTCGGTGGCGTGCTGACCACCCCCGCGCTGCTCGCCGTCGTGTCCGGGTTGGCGCTGGGCCTCGGGCTGATCGTCGCCATCGGCGCCCAGAACGCCTTCGTCCTGCGGCAGGGACTCCGCCTCGAGCACGTGGCCGCGGTCGTGGCGGTGTGCGCCCTCTCCGACCTCGCGCTGATCATCGCCGGGGTGCTGGGCGCCGGTGCGGCACTGTCGCGGGTGCCGTGGCTCGTCCCGGTGGTGTGCTTCGCCGGGGCGGCGTTCCTGCTCTGCTACGGGGCGCTGGCCGCACGGCGGGCGCTGCGTCCCGGCTCGCTGTTGCCGGACGCCGGCGGCGTCCGCGCCGGTCTCGCGGCCACCGTCGGCACCTGCCTGGCGCTGACCTGGCTCAACCCGCACGTGTACCTGGACACGGTGGTGCTGCTGGGCTCCATGGCCTCCACCTACGGCGAGCACCGGTGGCAGTTCGCCGCGGGCGCGGGCCTGGGCAGCACAGTCTGGTTCGCCGGCCTCGGCTACGGCGCCCGCCTGCTTCGGCCGGTGTTCGCCCGCCCGGCGGCCTGGCGGGTGCTCGACGGTGTCATCGCCGTCGTCATGACAGCCCTCGCCGTCTCCCTGGCTGTCCGCGGCGTCAGCGGGACCTGAGTCCCGCAAGGGGTGCGGCGACGATGCCGAGGTCCGATGCCTCCCGGCGGGCGGTACAGGGCCGGAGGTCCGGTGACTCCGGGGCCCGGTCGGTTGCGGTCGCGATCTCGGCCGGGACCCGCCGCGGGTGCGCTCGCCCGGGGGCCCATGTCGGACGAGACCGGGACGTTCGCCCGGGACGTGGTCAGCCGGTGAGCCGTCGGTCGCTCGGACCGCCCGGTCATCGGGGCCGGCGGCTCACCCGCCGGCCCCGCCGGGGTCAGCCGGTGAGCCGCTCCCGCGGCTGCGGTCGCCTCAGCCGTTGGTCCACGCGATCGAGATGTCGTCCTTCACCCACTCGTCGCGGCAGCCGTCGGCGTCGGCATCGGCGCACCAGACGACGTACTGGGTGCCCGCCGTGCTGGTGTTGTTCATCCGGGCGTGGAACTCGAGGTCACCCGCCGCGCCGGTCATCTGGTAGCTGGACTGGAAGCACAGGTCCATCCGGCCGTCGCGGTTGGTGTCGCTGAGCCGGGAGTACTCGGGTCCCGCGCCGTCGGGGTCGGGGCAGGCGCTGATGAAGCCGACGCCGGAGCTCTGGAAGGAGGCGGGCCCGTTCACCTTCTGGCCCTGCCGGTCGAGGAAGCAGGCGTCGTTGTGCACGTTGCGGTTCGCGGTGCCGGGGTCGCTGAGCCGCTGCTGGTCGCGCTGGTCCGGGTCGGCGCAGGAGGACCCGCGGTTGACGTCGGGGTTCTCCGTGGCCGCCCCGGTGTCGCGGTTGATGTAGGAGGCGGCGCGGACGCCGTCGCGTCCGTCGCCGCGGTCGTAGCTGGCGCCGTAGCTGGCGCCGTAGCTCCCCCCGCTGCTGGTGTACCCGTCGTCGCCGCCGTGGGCGAGTGCGAGCGGGGTGCCCAGGCCCATGGCGGCGATGCTCAGGGTGGCGATTGCTCCGGTGCGGAAGGCCAGTCGCATGACGAGCTCCTTTGATGTCGGCCGAACGGCCGGACCCGGCTCTGCGAGTCACACGGGTATACGGGGCGCCGGTGTGATGCGTTGAACACCCCGGCTGGTTCTTCGCGACCGCCGCGAGAGCCCACACGTCCACGGCGACCTCGGCGGCTCCACGCGCCCGGCACGGCCGGCCGGTGGTCCTGCTGCTACCGGGCGCCGTCGCCGCTCAGCGGAACCGGGCGCCGGTGATCCGGGCCCGGAAGAACTCACCCTGGGGCTGGCGGTCGGTGCCCCACCACCAGCCGGCGCGCAGCACCGAGCCGATGGTCACGCCGTCGAAGGTCTCCTCGGCCCCGATGGCGACGCCGAAGGGATGGCGCCCGAAGGGGACGCCGTCGGGGTTGCCCCAGCGCTGCACGACGACCTCGAGCAGCCGCCCGTCGGGGCCCACCCGGAACTCGGCGCTCTCCTCCTCGTCGCCGATGCGCCAGGTCACCACCGTGCGGTCCTGGTCGGCTCCGGGGGCCCAGGTGGCCGCACGGAAGGTGGTCGGCGCCAGCGCCATCTCGCCGGCCAGGCGCCCCGCGGCACTGCGCGTGACGTCGGACCCCGAGGCGGCCATGACGGGGACGAGGCCGCCGAGCCGCCAGTCCATCTGCCCGGAACCGGAGCTGTACCGGTCGAAGCCGGCCACCGGCAGGCCGAGGAGGCGGGTGTTCGCGGCCCAGATGAACCCGCGGGGCGGAGCGAGGACCTGGCGGGCGGTGAAGGGCCGCCAGGCTCCCAGGCGGATCTCCCCCCGCATGGTCAGGACCACCGATCCCCACAGCGGCGTCCCCGGCGCGATGGCGTGCACCAGCCAGCGGCGCGCCGGCTCCGGCAGGCCGGCGACCATCGCGGGGTCGAACGCCTCCGCCGGCTCACCGCCGCCGGCCAGCAGGTCCCAGTCCCGGCGGACGCGGCGAGCCGCCCTCGGCACCGGGGGAGTGCTCACCCGTCCCTCCCGGCGCCCGTCACCCCCCGGACGCTACCGGCGACGTAGGACCTCCCCGGTGGGCTCTGCGGCAACGGTCCCGTCGTTCGCGGCCCTGGCGGGGATCGCGCTGCTCGGCGGGACCGCGATCGCCCGCCGCGCCATCCCGCCGCGGGGGCCGCCCGGCGGGGAGGCACCCCGGGGGGTCACAACCCGTTCGACCAGCGGCTCCGGGTCGGTGACACTGCGGCGTGCTCGTCACCCTGTCCACCACGCACGTGCCCGCCACCGACCTCGGCTTCCTGCTGCACAAGAACCCCGCGCGGGCGCAGCAGGTGGAGGTCTCGACCGGCACGGCGCACGTCTTCTACCCGGAGGCGACCGACCAGCGGTGCACGGTGGCGCTGCTGCTCGAGGTGGACCCGGTCGGGCTGGTGCGCACCGCCCGCGCCGGCGCGACCGAGGGCGCGGCGCTCGCGCAGTACGTCAACGACCGCCCTTACGCCGCGTCCAGCCTGCTGGCCGTCGCGCTCGGCAAGGCCTTCGCCAGCGCCCGCCGCGGCGTCAGCAAGGAGCGGCCGGAGCTGGTCGACGTCGCCCTGCCGCTGGAGGTGCGCGTCCCCGCGCTGTCCTGCCGTGGCGGCGCCGAGATGGCGCACCGCTTCTTCGCCCCACTCGGCTGGACGGTCGAGGCGACGCCGGTGCCGCTCGACGAGGCCTTCCCCGAGTGGGGCGAGTCCCGCTACGTCGACCTGCGGCTGACCGGGGACCTGCGCCTCGCCGACGCGCTCAACCACCTCTACGTCGCCCTGCCCGTGCTCGACGACGCCAAGCACCACTGGATCGGCACCGACGAGGTCGACAAGCTGCTGCGCGCGGGCAGCGGCTGGCTGGCGACCCACCAGGACCGGGAGCTGATCACCCGCCGCTACCTCAAGCACCGCACCGCGCTCACCCGCCGGGCCCTCGAGCGGCTGGCCGAGGTCGACGACGCCGAGCCCGACACCCTGGACGACGCCACCGCTCCGCCCCTCGCTGCCGCCGGCGGGCCGGCCACCGAGGACGAGGCCGCCGACCGACCGGTGCCCCTCGCGCTGCAGCGGCACGGCGCGGTGCTCGCTGTCCTCCGCTCGGCGGGCGCGCAGCGGGTGATCGACCTCGGCTGCGGCGCCGGTGCGCTGCTGCCCGCGCTGCTGGCCGAGCCGGCGTTCACCGAGGTGCTCGGGGTCGACGTCAGCGCCCGGGCGCTGGAGGTGGCCGCGCGCCGGCTGAAGCTGGACCGCATGCCCGAGCGGCAGCGCGCGCGGGTCCGGCTGCTGCAGAGCGGCCTGACCTACACCGACACGCGCCTGCGGGGCTACGACGCGGCGGTGCTCATGGAGGTCGTCGAGCACCTCGACCTCGACCGGCTCCCGGCGCTCGAGCACGCGGTGTTCGGTGCCGCGGCGCCGGCGACCGTCGTCGTCACCACGCCGAACGTCGAGTACAACGTGCGCTTCGAGGGGCTGGCCGCCGGCGCGTTCCGGCACCGCGACCACCGGTTCGAGTGGACCCGGTCGGAGTTCGCCACCTGGGCGGCGGCCGTGGGGGAGCGGTACGGGTACGCCGTCCGGCTGCTCGGCGTGGGCGACGCGGACCCCGAGGTCGGCCCGCCGTCGCAGATGGCCGTGTTCACCCGCGGTGCCGCGGAGGTGGCGGCATGACCGGCGAGGTGCGTCCCGTCGTCGTCCCCGACCTGTCGCTGGTCGTGCTGATCGGGGTGAGCGGCTCGGGCAAGAGCACCTTCGCGCGCCGGCACTTCGCGCCGACCCAGGTGCTCTCCAGCGACTCCTGCCGCGGCCTGGTGGCCGACGACGAGGACGACCAGTCGGCGACCCCGGCCGCCTTCGCACTGCTGCACCACATCGCCGGGATCCGGCTGCGCGCCGGGCGGCTGACGGTCGTCGACGCCACCAACGTCAAGGCCGAGGACCGCGCGTCGCTGGTGCGGCTGGCGCGAGAGCACGACGTGCTGCCGGTGGCGATCGTCCTCGACGTCCCGGAGAGCGTGTGCCTGGCGCGCAACGCGGAGCGGCCCGACCGCGACCTGCCGCCCGGCGTCGTCCGGCGGCAGCGCGCCGACCTGCGGCGCGGGCTGCGCGGGCTGGGCCGCGAGGGCTTCCGCAAGGTGCACGTCCTCGGCCCGGACGACGTCGAGCGCGCCGTCGTCACCTACGAGAAGCAGTACAACGACCGGCGCAAGGACACCGGACCCTTCGACGTCGTCGGCGACGTGCACGGCTGCCGCGAGGAGCTCGAGGAGCTGCTGGGCGAGCTCGGCTACGAGCTGCGCTGCGACGAGCAGGGCCGCGCGGTCGACGCCGTCCACCCCGAGGGGCGGCGCGCGGTCCTCGTCGGCGACCTCGTCGACCGCGGGCCGGACTCACCCGGCGTGCTGCGCCTGGTCATGGGGATGGTCGCCGCGGGCCACGCGCTGTGCGTCCCCGGCAACCACGAGAACAAGCTGGTCCGCGCCCTGCGCGGCCGCGACGTCCGGGTCACGCACGGCCTGGAGCGCACGCTCGCCCAGCTCGAGGCCGAGGACGAGGACTTCCGGCGCGAGGTCGAGGCGTTCTGCTCCGGCCTGGTCAGCCACTACGTGCTCGACGGCGGAGCGCTGGTCGTCGCGCACGCCGGGCTCAAGGAGTCGCTGCAGGGCCGGTCCAGCGCGCGCGTGCGCAGCTTCGCGCTCTACGGCGACACCACCGGGGAGACCGACGAGTTCGGCCTGCCGGTGCGCCACCCCTGGGCCAGGGAGTACCGCGGCCGGGCGACGGTGCTCTACGGGCACACGCCGGTGCCGACGCCGGAGTGGGTGAACGACACGCTCTGCCTGGACACCGGCTGCGTGTTCGGCGGCCGGCTGACCGCGCTGCGCTACCCGGAGCGGGAGCTGGTCAGCGTGGCGGCGCGGCAGACGTACTACGAGCCGGCCCGCCCGTTCCTGCCCGCGGACGACGCGGCCCGGCCGGCCGAGGCGGCGCGGGCGGACGGCGTCCTGGACGTCGAGGACGTGCTCGGCAAGCGCGTCGTCGAGACCCGGCTGGCCGGGCGGGTGACCGTGCGGGAGGAGAACGCCGCGGCGGCGATCGAGGTGATGAGCCGCTTCGCCGTCGCACCGGAGCAGCTGCTGTACCTGCCGCCGACGATGAGCCCCTCGGCCACGTCGACCCGGCCGGGCCTGCTCGAGCACCCGGCGGAGGCGTTCGCGTACTACCGCGGCGAGGGCGTGGCCGAGGTCGTCTGCCAGGAGAAGCACATGGGCTCCCGGGCGGTCGCGCTGGTCCGCAGCGACGGCTCGGGGGTGCTGCACACCCGCACCGGCCGGTCCTTCCTCGCCGGCGACCTCACCGCCGCGTTCGCGGCCCGGCTCGCGGCCGCGGCCGGGACGGCGGGGCTGTTCGACGAGTGCGGCTCCGACTGGCTGCTGCTCGACGCCGAGCTGCTGCCCTGGTCGGCCAAGGCCGGCGACCTGATCCGCACCCGGTACGCGGCCGTCGGCGCCGCCGCGCGGACGGCGCTGCCCGCGGCCGTCGGGGCGCTGGAGGCCGCCGCGGCGCGCGGTCTGGACGTGGGGGACCTGCTCGACCGGCAGCGGCGGCGCACCGCGGACGCCGAGTCGTTCACCGGCGTCTACCGGCGCTACTGCTGGCCGACCGACGGGCTCTCCGACATCTCGTTCGCGCCGTTCCAGCTGCTCGCCACCGCGGGGACGACGTACGCCGACCGGCCGCACGCCTGGCACCTGTCCCTCGCCGACCGGCTGGCCGAGGCCGATCCCGGGCTGGTCCGCGCGACCCGCTCGCTGGCCGTCGACGTCACCGACCCGGCGAGCGAGGCCGCGGCGACGTCGTGGTGGGAGGAGCTCACCGCGGCCGGCGGCGAGGGGGTGGTCGTCAAGCCGGCGGCCAACCTCACCCGCGGTAGGGAGGGGTACGTGCAGCCCGGGCTCAAGGTCCGCGGTCGCGAGTACCTGCGGCTGGTCTACGGGCCGGACTACACCGAGCCCCAGCACCTCGACCGGCTGCGCGAGCGCTCCCTCGGGCGCAAGCGCGGGCTCGCGCTGCGGGAGTACGCGCTCGGGCTGGAGGCGCTGGAGCGGGCGGCCCGCGCCGAGCCGCTGTGGCGGGTGCACGAGTGCGTCTTCGCCGTCCTCGCGCTGGAGTCCGAACCGGTCGACCCGCGGCTGTGACCCGCCGCCCTCCGGCCCGCGCGCGCGGGCCGGAGGGCGGCGGCGTCCCACCGGTGGTCAGGAGCCCCCGGTGGAGAGCGCGCCGAGGTAGTCGCCGAAGGTGATCACGCCGCCCTCCTGTTGCGCCCGGCCGCGGTCCGGGGGCGGGAGCACGTCCTGCAGCGCGTCGATCCGCTTCCACGCCGGGTAGGGGGCCGCTCCTGCCGAGTCCGGCACGTACGGCGAGTCGCCGACCCGGACGTGCCGGTGGACGTAGCGGCCGCAGTTGTGGAACACCTTCTCGACGGCGGCGCGCACGACGAGGCGGGCGCCGGGCCACTCAGCGAGCAGGTCGTCGTCGGCCGAGACCCGCGCCGTCGCCTGGACCCGGACGCGGTTGGGCGTCTCCAGGTCGATGAAGAGCATGCCGATCCTGGCGGAGTCGCTGATGTTGCCCATCGACAGGAACATGCCGTCGCCGTCGTAGTCGGGGAACGCCAGCGTGCGCGGGTCGACGACCCGGACCAGACCGGGAGCGCCGCCCTTGTAGGACACGGTCGGCATGCCGGTCGAGTCCACGGTGGCCAGGAAGAAGAAGTCCCGGGAGGCGATGAAGCCGCCGTGGAACCCGTCGACGTGGTCGGCGACGACGGCCTGCTCGACCCGGTCGGCCAGCGCGACGCTGTCGAAGTGCTCCTGCCAGGCGCGCTGGGAGGGCGTGTAGGAGTCCACGGCTCAAGCTCCCGCACGGACGGGCGGCCCGCCGGGTGCGGCCGCTGGGCCGCGCCTCACGGGGTGCCCAGGTCGGTGACGAGGAGCCGGAGATCCTCGCCGGGTGGGGCCTGGCGCGGCCCGACCGGTGGCGCGGCACCTCGTCGGCCACACCGCGGGTCCCCCGATGGTGGTCAGCCCCTCGCGCCCGGACGCGCCGCGACCGCAGGATCGGCCGACATCGGCTGCGGCCGGGGAGGGACGGTCCTGGTGGACGAGCACTCGCCGAAGCCGGCGAACCGGTACGAGAAGGCAGCCGAGCAGGACCGGCGGCAGCAGCGGGAGGCTGCGCAGGAGATCCTCGCCGAGCCGCTCGGCTCGTTCACGGTCAAGCAGCTCGCGTGGGGAGCCCTCGGGTTCGCGCTGGGACTGGTGCTCGCGAACCTGACCTGGGCGGTCGTCAACCTCGTCGTGTTCACCGCCGCGGGGTTCGTCGGCCGGGCCTACCTCCGGCACCGGTACGGCCGCGAGGAGCCGCGCCGGGACGCCTGAGCGCAAGGGGGCAGGGCGGTCGCGCCGGGATGCCGCCCGGCGTGCCCCACGACGCGGAGACGGCCGAGCGGGTGCGTCGTCGGCCGGCCGGCCGGGACGACGTCGTCGAGAAGCGGATGGTCGGCGAACTGTCGGGCTTCGTCCCCGTCCAGCCCGCCTCCGCGGCCGCGCTCTCGACCTGGCCGGACCGGGCGCTCGACGCGGTCCCGCGCCTGGCGCAGCGGTCAGCCGGGGGTGCCGTCGGCGAAGGTGATCGCGCCCCGCATGGCCTGCCCGCGGGTGACCGCGCGGTCGACCTCCTCGACCACCAGGTCGACCAGCCAGCGCACCGTCCCGGTCCGGGCGAGCAGCTCCTCGGCCGGCCACTCGCGGGGCGTGCCGAGCAGGCCCAGGGTGCCGGCGATCGCGGCGAGGGCGGCGTCCGGGGGTGTCCACCCGCGGTCCGGTGCCTCGAGCGCCCGCTCGTCCGCCGCCGTCCGCTCGGCCCGGTGGTCGTCGTAGCGCCGTCCGGGCCACCGCCGGCGGAGACCCCACGAGCCGCGGCGCAGGTGCTCGGCGGCCAGGTCCTCCTGGTCCACCTCGCCGTGGCGCAGCAGCTCGGTGAGTGACGGGGCCCAGCCGGTGAGGAGACGGTCGGCCGGCGCGAAGCCGGTGGGTGCGTCGTCGACCTCGACGGCGTCGTCGGTGTCGCTGACCCGCCCACGCAGGCCCAGGTCGACCAGCAGCGCCCCGCGCACCGCCAGGGCGGTCACCAGGTCGTCGGTCAGCCGGCCGCGGTCCAGCGCCAGGCAGGCCAGGCGCATCGACACCGAGTCGTCCCAGTCGTCGTCCACACCCGGATGGTGCCCGGAGAGCCCGGCGGGCGGCAGTCCCCGGTGACGGGCTGGTGACGGCAGGAGCGATCGAGGCGAAGGTGGGGCCGTCCGCGCCTACGCTCGTCCCACCGTGGGACGACGGCGTCCCCGGAAGCGTCCTCGGGGGAGGCGGTCGACCATGTCCCAGGTGCCCGAGGGACTGCCGGTCCTCGGTCGAGGCAGGCACCGCAGCCCGGCGCGCGGAGCCTGCTTCCTCGAGTACACGGCCCTGCTGGCCGGTGAGCCGTTCAGCGACGCGCCGGCGTGCGTCGACGGCGAGCTCGCCGCCGTCCTGCGGCACGCCAACGACCGGCTGTCCAAGGCCGACCGCCAGCGCCTCGTGCCCCTCCTGGGGCGCGCCATCGGCCTCGTGGTGCCCGAGCCGCTCGCGGCCCGCCCCCGGGGACGGACCGGGCGGGCGGCGCTGCACTGGGACGTGCGTGCGGTCCCCGGGTACGCCGCGGCCGTGGGCGCCCTCCGCCAGACGGTCGCGCGCCGGTTCAGCACCGCCCTCGGCGTGGACGTCCCGGCGCGGGAGTGGCGCTGGTACGACTCCGGCAGGGACCTCGACCGGCTCTTCTGGTCGCTGATGCTCGAGCCGACGCCGCTGCGCACGTCGGGCGACTGGGTGGACCGGCTGGTGGGCCGGCTCGTGCTCCTCCACGAGTGCTACGAGCAGGCGATGGACCAGCTCGGCCTCGCACGCGCGACCTCCGACAGCGGCCTCGTCCGGTCCTGACCCGCACACCCGCAGGACGTGCCGGGGCGCGACCGGGCGGCCGTGCCAGGATGGACGGGTCGGCGCCGGACCCCATCCGGGGACACCCGCCTGCCCCGGACACGTGAGTCGGCCTCCTCCCGGCGCCGGCCCGGCAGCCCGCTGCCGGCATGCCGGCAGCGGGCTGCCGTCCGCGCGAGAAGGCGCATGACCCTCCCGCCCCGACCTCCCCGGCCGTCGTCACCGTGGCCGGGCTCCCGGTGCCGTGGACCCGCTCCCGCCCGCCGGTGCCCCTCCCGCGCTGCGCTGGCGGGTGCGCCTCGTCGACGAGCCGCCGGCGACCGGCGACGACGTCCTGGACCTCGGCACGGTCCCGCGGACGCCGGTCCTGGCCTGGACCGGGGGAGCGCTGCGGCAGGTGGACGGCCCGGTGGTGCGGCCGGTGCTCCTCACCGAGCTGGCCCCGCAGGTCTCCGCCGCCGACCTCCGGCCCCGCCGGTGGGCCGTCGCGCCGGTGCGGGTCGGGCCGGCCGCCGACCTCGTCGCCGACGGCAGCGCCCTGTGCGTCCACGCCGTCGAGGGCGGCGCGCTCGTCCGCACGGTCGAGGCGCTGACCTCCCGGCACGCCGCGGACCGGGCCGGGACGCTGCCCGACGCCGCGGCCGCCCATGAGCGGCTGGCCCGCGCCGCGGAGGCCATGGCCGCCGCCAGCGGACGGCTCACCGGCGAGGACGACGGCCTGCTGGACGACGGCCTGCTGCACGTCGGCTACGGCCGCGCGACGGCGGGACGGCGCTGACGCCGGCGTACCGCGGCGCCGACGGCGCGGCGCTGCACCACGACGTCCTCGGCGCGGACGCGGGCGCGCGGTACGGCCTGGTCGTGCCGCACCTGCGAGGAGCCGATCAGAGTCGATCGAGGTCGACGGCGACCTCGACCACGACGGCGTCGCCGTCGTCCTTGCCGCCGCGGATCCGCGCCGGCACCGGGAGCAGCCAGCCGGCTTCCCGGTCGCGCCACACGCTGGTCGCCCACGTGCGCCCGTCCACGGTCGCGGTCACCGGGACCCGGCCGAAGGGACCGGCGGTCTCCGGGGCGTGCCCGTCGGGCACCGGCGCGAATACCCAGCCGCCCGGACCGGGCCAGCGGACGAGCGTCGCGTCGAAGGGCACGCGCGCAGGATGCCTCGGGGGGACGACGATCCGGCCACGGGCCGTGCGCACACCTGCGGACCGTGGCGGTGCTCAGACCGCGGCGAGGGCCGTGAGCACCTCCCGCGGGCGCGTCCACGGCAGCGCACCGCCCTCGCCGTCGAGCACGGTGAGCCGCGCGCCGGGGATGCGCCGCCCCAGCGCGTGACCGCGGTCGGGCGAGTGGACGGTGCTGGTGTCGTCGGCGCCGTACCAGAGGTGCACCGGCGTGCGGATGTCCTCCGGCCGCACCGGCCAGGGCCCCAGCGCGACCCGCAGGTCGCGGGCGTAGCCGGCCGCTCCCTGGCGGAAGCCGTCCTCGAGGGCGGTGCGGACGGCGGCACCGAGGGGCGTCGTCCCGTACAGCGAGCGGTCCCGCGGCGCGGCCGTGGCCGCGATGACCTGCCACAGCCAGGCGGCGTCGGCCCGCTCGGCGACCTCCCGCTCGAAGCCGTCGGGGTCGGCGTCGACCGCGTCGAGCATGCCGGCCACCTCGGGCACCAGCAGGTGCCGCTGGGCGCGCAGGTCGTCCTGCCCGGCCACCAGCGCCACGGCGTCCAGCAGCCCGGCGCCGGCCAGCGCCACGGCGAACGGCGCCCCCTGGGAGAAGCCGACGGCGAGCACGCGCCGCAGCCCCTCCGCCCGCACGAGGTGCCCGACGTCACCGGCCCAGCTGGTGTACGTCTTCGCCGGGTCGTGGGTGGACCGGCCCAGCCCCGGCCGGTCCACCGCGAGCAGCCGCAGTCCGAGCCCGGGCAGGACGTCGACGCCGAACCCGAGGACGCCGCTCATCCCGGCGCCCGGGCAGAACAGCACCGGCCGGCCGTCCGGCGGGCCCCACTCCGACCAGGCGAGGTCGCGGCCGTCGGGCAGCCGGATCGCGTGCGCGGTCGGTTGTCCCGGTGCCGGCGAGTCGGTGTCCACGTGTCCTCCCTGCCGGTCGTCGGGGTCCTCGTCAACCTCGCACCGCCGGCCCGCGCGGGGCAACGGCCCCGGCGGTCCCGCCGACCGGCGTACGGACGGCGGGATCCCGGCTCCGGTCGCGGGGAGTGGGGCGCCTGCGCCGGCCGTGACGACCGGGACGACGCGGCGACCGGAGCCGCGTCGGCGGACGGGACCGGCCCGGGCGCTGTGCCACCGTACTGGCCGTGCCCGCCCGCAGCTCCCGGACCGCCCCGTGACCGGCCTGGTGCTGGTCGCCGCGGCGGTGCTCGGCGCGGGCGTGGGGGCGCTGGTCGACCGGGCCGCGGCGCGCTTCCCGTGGCCCCGGCCGGCGACCGTCGGCGGCGTCCTCGGCGGCGGCGGGGGAGCGGCGCCCCGCGGTGTCCTCGAGGTGGCGACGGCGGCCCTCTTCGTGCTCGCCGCGCTCCGCTTCGGCCCCACCGCCGAGCTGCCGGCCTGGCTGTGGTCCGCGGCCGCCGGCGTCCTGCTCGGCGTCATCGACCTGCGCGAGCGGCTGCTGCCGAACCGGGTCCTGCTGCCCGCCACCGCGGGTGCGGTCGGACTGCTCGCCGCCGCCGCCGCGGGACTCGGCGCCTGGCCGGACCTCCTGCGGGCCGCTGCCGGCGCGGTCGTCCTCTTCTCCGTCCTCCTGGTCCTGGCACTGCTCGCGCCCGGCCGGCTCGGCATGGGCGACGTCAAGCTGGGGGCCCTGCTGGGGCTCCACCTCGGCTGGCTGGGCTGGCCGGCCCTGCTGCTCGGGGTGCTCGCCGGGTTCGTCGTGCAGGCGGCGGCGGCACTGGCGCTGCTCGCGCTGCGACGGGTGGGCCTGCGCAGTGACCTGCCCTTCGGCCCGGCCCTGCTGGTCGGGACGGCGCTCGCCGCCGGGTGGCCCGCGCTCCTCGGCTGAGCCCCGGAACCGGTCACCGCGGGTGACCGCAGCGGTCCGGTCGACGGTCGACCGGGTGATCGCGGTCACCCGATGAGGTGGACGCCTCTCAAGGCGCCGAGCCGTCGTGGCGACACGTCCAGCACAGCCGCGAGGACGGGTCAGCCGACCCGTGCCGGCCGGCGCCACACCAGGGAGTCCCCGTGCAGAACCCGTTCGTCACCCTCGCCACCCTCGTCGCCCTCGCCAAGGACCGCGTCGCGCAGGAGGAGAAGGGCGCCACCGCCGTCGAGTACGGCCTGCTGGTCGGCCTCATCGCGGCCGTGATCATCACCCTCGTCGCCACCCTCGGTGGCCAGCTCGCGGGCCTCTTCGAGCAGGTCGTCGAGGCGCTGCCCGGCGACGCCTGACCGCTGCCCGCGACCGAACCGTCCGCTGCCGGCGCAGCGGCCCCGTCCGCACGGGGCCGCTGCGCCGGAGCACACCAGGGAGGAGGACCGAGATGACGACGATGCGAGACGAGCGCGGGGCCAGCGCCGTCGAGTTCGCGCTCATCGTCCCGCTGCTGGTCCTCCTGGTGCTCGGCATCGTCGAGTTCGGCCGCGGCTTCCAGGTGCAGGGCACGCTGTCGGCGGCCGCCCGGGAGGGTGTGCGGCTCATGGCGCTGCAGAACGACCCGGCCGCCGCGCGCGACGCCGTCCGCTCGGCCGCCTCGTCACTGGACCCGGCCGTGACCGACGCCCAGATCGCCATCACCCCGGCCAGCTGTCCCCAGGGCACCGGTTCCACGCTGGTCCGGCTGACCGTCGACTACGACATGCCCTTCCTGACCGGCTTCTTCGGCGCCTCGGTCGAGCTCACCGGGACGGGGGTCATGCGGTGCGGCGGCTGAGCCGGGAGCTGGTCCGTCGAGTGCGGGGCCGGCTCGACGACGAGCGCGGGGCCAGCGCGGTCCTGCTCAGCCTGCTGATGGTCCCGATGCTCGGCTTCGCGGCGATCGCGGTCGACGTCGGCGCCGTCTACGCGGAGAAGTCCCGGCTGCAGGTGGCCGCCGACGCCGCCGCTCTCGCCGTGGCGCAGGACTGCGCCCGCGGTGCCTGCGGGAACGTGCAGGCCACCGCCGACGCGCTGGTCGCCGCCAACGCCGGCACGGCCACGGCCGGCCCGCCGGTGCTCTCCAGCGCCCCGACCAGCGTCACCGTCACCGGCGACCAGCCGACGGAGCACTGGTTCGCGCCGGTCCTGGGCATCGACGCGACGGCGGTCTCGGCGTCGGCGACGGTGGCGTGGGGCGCCCCGGGCGGGGGGACGGCGGTGCTGCCGCTGACCTTCTCCTGGTGCGAGTTCGCCCAGCAGACCGGCGGGGGACTGCCCTCGGGCACCACCGTGCGCACCATCCGGCTGACCAAGACCTCCGGCACCACCGACTGCACCGGGCCGTCGCACAACATCGTCCCGGGCGGCTTCGGCTACCTGGTCACCGACCCGGGCCAGTGCCGGGCCACCAGCGCGGTGGCCGGCCGCTCGGCGTCCTCCACCGGCAACACCCCGCCGGCCGACTGCTCCACGGCGGACTTCACCCGCTGGCTGGGCCACACCGTGCTGCTGCCGATCTTCGACCACTTCGGGGACAGCGGCAGCAACGCCTGGTACCGGGTCTACGGCTACGCGGCCTTCCGCATCACCGGCTTCCACCTCGGCGGCCAGTTCAGCACCGCCCCGCGCCCCTGCACCGGCAACGACCGCTGCATCACCGGCTACTTCACCCGCTTCGTCGAGCTCTCCGACGACTTCACCCTCGACCCGGACGCCCCCGACCTCGGGTCCGCCGTCCTCCGACTCATCCGATAGGTGTCCCCATGAGACGACTCCTCGCCGCCCTCGGGGCCCTGCTGCTGGCCCTCGTGGGCACCGTCGTGCTGGTCGCCTACGTCCGCGGCGCCGACGCCCGCGCCCTCGAGGGCGTGCAGACCGTGCGGGTCCTCGTGGTGGACCGGCCCATCCCCGCGGTGACGCCGGCCGACGAGGTCGGGGACCTGGTGCGCACCGAGCTGCTGCCGGCGAAGGCCGCCGCCGAGGGCCGCGTCGAGGACCTCGCGGAGCTGGCCGGCCGGGTCGCCGACGTCGACCTGCAGCCGGGGGAGCAGCTGCTCGCCACGCGCTTCAGCGACCCGGAGGACCTGCGCGAGCCCGGCACGGTCGCCGTCCCCGAGGGCGCCGAGGAGATCAGCGTGCTGCTGTCCCCCGAGCGGGCCGCCGGCGGACGGCTTGTCGCCGGCGACACCGTCGGCGTCTACCTCTCCCTGGTCTTCCAGGACGGCACCGCCACCACCCACGCCGTGCTGCACCACGTGCTCGTGACCCGCGTCGCGGGCACCTGGACCGGCGCCACGGCCGACACCGAGAGCGCGAGCACCGACGAGGGCGACGCCGTCCCCACCGGGAGCCTGCTGGTGACCCTCGCGCTGCCCGCCCAGGACGCCGAGACCGTCGTCTTCGGCGCCGAGCACGGGACGCTCTGGCTCTCCCTCGAACCGGCGACCGCCGACACCGGGGGCACCGGCGTCCTCACCCCGACCGACGTCTACGCACGGGAGCAGAAGTGAGCCGCATCGTCCTC
Source organism: Geodermatophilus maliterrae (assembly GCF_041018925.1). Taxonomy (NCBI): domain Bacteria; kingdom Bacillati; phylum Actinomycetota; class Actinomycetes; order Geodermatophilales; family Geodermatophilaceae; genus Geodermatophilus; species Geodermatophilus maliterrae. Next base: position 59,005 of record NZ_JBFNXQ010000009.1, on the reverse strand, counting down.
GCCGCCGCCGACCAGGAGCTGTGCGGCCGCGTGCTGACCGCCGCCGACGGCGACGTGCACGTGCTGCCGCCCGGCCGCCTGCCGGGCGACCCCGCGCGGCTGTTCGAGCAGCTCTGGGACGGCGAGCTGCCCGACGTCCTCGTGGTGGGGCCGGACGCCGCACCGGACGAGGCGCTGTCGCTGGCCGCGCGCCTGGACGTGCAGTGCCCGGGCATCAGCGTCGTGCTGGTGGCCGAGCCGACGCCGGAGCTCTGGCAGGCCGCCATGCGCTCGGGCATCCGCGACCTGCTGGCGCCGGACGCGGGGGTCGACGACCTCCGCGCCGCGATCGAGCGGGCGGCGGCCGCCGCCACGGGACGCCGCCGCGTGCTGCGTCCGGTGGAGGAGACCGCCCGCTACACCGGCCGGGTCATCACCGTGGCCTCGCCGAAGGGCGGCGTCGGCAAGACCACCGTGTCGACCAACCTGGCGATCGGGCTGACCGCGGCCGCCCCGCAGTCGACGGTGCTGGTCGACCTCGACGTCCAGTTCGGCGACGTCGCCTCGGCCCTGGGGCTGACGCCGGAGTACACGCTGCCCGACGCCGTCCACGGCCCGGCCAGCCAGGACACGATGGTGCTCAAGACCTTCCTGACCCAGCACCCCTCGGGCCTCTACGCCGTCTGCGGGGCGGAGTCCCCGGCCGCCGGTGACGCGGTCACCGCCGCCGACGTCAGCCAGCTGCTCGCGTCGCTGGCGCGGGAGTTCCGCTACGTCGTCGTCGACACCGCCCCGGGGCTGTCGGAGCAGACGCTGGCCGCCCTCGACCGCGCCACCGACGTGGTGATGCTCAGCAGCATGGACGTCCCGGGCGTGCGCGGGCTGCGCAAGGAGCTCGACGTCCTCCGGGAGCTGTGCATGATCCCGGCCGGCCGGCACGTGGTCATGAACCTCGCCGACCCCAAGGGCGGGCTGTCGGTGCGCGACGTGGAGACCACCATCGGCACGGGGGTCGACGTCGTCCTGCCGCGCTCCTCGTCGGTGCCGGCCTCGACCAACCAGGGCGTCCCGCTGCTGCAGAGCGGCGGGCGCGAACCCGTCGTCAAGGAGCTGCGCCGGCTGGTGTCCCGCTTCGCGGCCACCCCGATCGTGCGGCCCGGCCGCTACCGCGCCAAGCACAGGGCGGCGTCGTGACCTCCGCCTTCGCGCACCGGGCGGCGTCGTGACCTCCGCCTTCGCGCACAGGGCGGCGTCGTGAACCTCACCGCACGCCTGGACGCCGCCCGCGGCCGCCCCACCGCCCCCGGTCCCGCCGCCGGGCCGGCGCCCCAGGCGCCCGACCCGGCTCCCCGCCCCGCCGTCGCGCTCTCCCGCCCGGCGGTCCCCGCGCCGCGTCCGGCCGCCCCCGCGGGCACGGCACCGGTCCCGGCCGCGACGGACGCCCTGGCCCGCCTCAAGGACAGGGTCGGCAAGGCGCTGTTCGAGCGCATGGGCAGCCGGATCAACTCTCCCGACCTCGGCGAGGAGCAGCTGCGGACCATCGTCCTCGGCGAGCTCGACGCCGTGGTCGAGGAGGAGCGCATCCCGCTCAGTCCCGACGAGCGGCAGCGGCTCACCGCCGAGCTGGCCGACGACGTCCTGGGCTACGGACCGCTGCAGCGCCTCCTCGACGACGCGACCGTCACCGAGATCATGGTCAACGGCCCGGAGATGATCTACGTCGAGCAGCGCGGCAAGCTGGTGCGCAGCACCGCCCGGTTCACCTCCGAGGAGCACCTGCGGCGGGTCATCGACCGGATCGTCTCGCGGGTGGGACGGCGCATCGACGAGTCCTCGCCGCTGGTGGACGCCCGGCTGGCCGACGGTTCCCGGGTCAACGCGGTCATCCCGCCGCTGGCCTTCAGCGGGTCGACGCTGACCATCCGCAAGTTCGCCAAGGACCCGTTCACCGTCGACGACCTGATCGGCTTCGGCACCCTCACCCCGGAGATGGCCGAGCTCCTGCGGGCCTGCGTCGAGGCGCGGCTCAACGTCATCGTCTCCGGCGGCACCGGCACCGGGAAGACGACGCTGCTCAACGTGCTGTCCTCCTTCATCCCCGAGGGCGAGCGCATCGTCACCATTGAGGACGCCGTGGAGCTGCAGCTGCAGCAGGACCACGTCGTCCGGCTGGAGTCCCGGCCGCCCAACATCGAGGGCCGGGGCGCCATCACCATCCGCGACCTGGTGCGCAACTCGCTGCGGATGCGCCCCGACCGGATCGTGGTCGGGGAGTGCCGCGGCGGGGAGAGCCTGGACATGCTCCAGGCGATGAACACCGGCCACGACGGGTCGCTGTCGACGGTGCACGCCAACTCCCCGCGCGACGCCGTCGCCCGCCTGGAGACCCTCGTCCTGATGGCCGGCATGGACCTGCCGCTGCGCGCCATCCGCGAGCAGATCGCCTCGGCCGTCGACCTCGTCGTGCAGCTCACCCGCCTGCGCGACGGCACGCGGCGGGTCACCCACGTGACCGAGGTGCAGGGCATGGAGGGGGAGACGGTCACCCTGCAGGACGCCTTCCTGTTCGACTACTCCGCCGGGGTCGACGCCTCGGGCCGCTTCCTGGGCCGGCCGGTGTCGACCGGGGTGCGGCCGCGCTTCTCCGAGCGCTTCGCCGACCTGGGCATCGCCGTGGACCCCCGCGTCTTCGGCGTGCCGCAGCCGGCACGGCAGCGGGGCCGGGCCGGATGACGCCGGCCCTGCTCGTCGTCGGTGTGGTCGCCCTGACCGGCGCGCTGCTGCTGGTCGTGCTCGCCGTCGTACCGGCCGGTGCCCGGCAGGTGCCGCTCAGCCGGCTCGACCCGGCGACGGCCCCCCGAGGGTCGGCGCTGGCCGGTGCCGGGGTCGCGGCCGGGGTCGCGGCCGGGGCCGCGGTCGAGCGGGTGCTGGCGCGGCGCGGCCGGCTCGCGTCGGGGACCGCGGCCCTCGAGCGGGCCGGGTCGTCCCTGTCCCTGCCCGACTTCGTCCTGCGCACCGCCCTGGTCGCGACCGGCCTCGGTCTGCTCGGCGGTCTGGCCGGCGGCCTGCTCGCCGGCCTGCTCCTGGCCGCGGGGGTCCCGCTCGGCGCCAAGGTGCTGCTGTCCTGGCGGACCGGACGGCGGCGCGCGGCGTTCGCCGACCAGCTCGACGACTCGCTGCAGCTGATGGCCAGCAGCCTGCGCGCCGGGCACAGCCTGCTGCGCGCCATCGACTCGGTCTCCCAGGAGGCGTCGGCGCCCACGTCGGAGGAGTTCGCCCGGATCGTCAACGAGACCCGGGTGGGCCGTGACCTCTCCGACGCCCTCGACGAGGTGGGTGCCCGGATGGGGAGCGACGACTTCACCTGGGTCGCCCAGGCGATCGCCATCCACCGCGAGGTCGGCGGCAACCTGGCCGAGGTGCTCGACGTGGTCAGCCGGACGATCCGGGAGCGCAACGCCATCCGCCGTCAGGTCAAGGCGCTGTCGGCGGAGGGGAAGCTCTCGGCGGTCGTGCTCATGCTGCTGCCGTTCGGCGTCAGCGGCTTCATCGCGCTGACCAACCCCGGCTACCTGTCCGCGTTCACCGAGACACCCACCGGCGTCCTCGTGCTCGGCGTCGCCGTGCTGCTGCTCGTCGTCGGCGCGTTCTGGCTCAAGAAGATGGTGAGCATCCGGTTCTGATGGACACCCTCCCCACCCCCGTCCTCGCGGCCGCCGCGGCCGTCGCGATCGCGGTGCCCGTCCTGGGCTGGGCACTGCTCGCCCGCCCCGGGGCGGCCGCCGCCCAGGTCCGCGACAACCTGCTCCTCGGCCTCGACAGTGCGCCGGCCGGCGCCGGGGTCCGGTCGGGCCGCGGGAGCGTCACCCGGCTGGTCCGCGGTCTGACCCCGCGCGGCACCGTCGCCCGCGTCGACCGGCTGCTGGGCACCGCCGGCCGGCCGGCCGGCTGGCCCGTGGAGCGCGTGCTGACCGCGAAGCTGGTGCTCGCCGCCGTCGCCGCCGCTGTGGGGACGCTGGTCGCGAGCACGCGTCCGACCGCGCTGCTGGTCCTGGTCATGACGGCCGTGACGGTGACCGCCTACTTCCTGCCCGAGCTGCTGCTGACCAGTCGCGGCCAGGAGCGGCAGCAGGCCATCGGCCTGGAGCTGGCCGACACCCTCGACCAGATGACCATCGCCGTGGAGGCGGGGCTGGGCTTCGAGTCGGCGCTGGCCCGCGCCGGCCGCACCGGCACGGGCCCGCTGGCCGAGGAGCTGGTGCGCACGCTGCAGGACATCGCGGTCGGGCAGCCCCGTCGGGAGGCCTACCTCGCGCTGGCCGAGCGGACCGGGGTCGCCGACCTGCGCCGGTTCATCCGGGCCGTCGTCCAGGCCGACGTCTACGGCGTCTCGATCGCCGACGTGCTGCGCACCCAGGCGGCCGAGATGCGGCTCAAGCGGCGGCAGCGGGCCGAGGAGAAGGCGATGCAGATACCGGTCAAGGTGATCTTCCCGCTGATCCTCTGCATCCTCCCGACGCTGTTCATCGTGCTGATGGGCTCCGCCGCGATGGACATCGCCACCTCCTTCGGCGGCGGCTGAGCGATGACACCGCGGCCAGGTGCCGTCCCCGGCCCGCGCTGAGCCCCGCGCTCGAGTCCCTGCCCGGGGAGCCTCCGGCCCCCCGCTCGCACGGACCCCTCCGGGACGACGGCGGCCGCGCACCCCGGCAGGGTGCGCGGCCGCCGTCGTCGGGGACCGGTCAGCCGGTCGAGCGAGGCTGGGCGGGGTTGGTCGGGTCGCCCTGCGACGGCGGGTTGATCGGCGGGCCGCTGGTCGCCTCGGACACCTTGGAGCCGGCCGAGGCGGCCACCGGGTCGTCGGCGGCGGGGGCCGCGGGGTCGCCGCCGGAGGGCTCGGCGCCCTCGCGCAGCGCGGTCAGCCGGTTCTCCATGGCGATGGTCACCTGCAGCCGGTCGGCGTGGGCGCGCTCGTACTCCAGGAGGGTCTGCAGGCCGGTCGCGTCCAGCGTCCGGATGCGCGAGATCAGTCCCTGCACGGGCAGGTGGTCGTAGTCGGGCAGCGGCAGCTGGTCGTGCTCGGTCATGGGGACCCGCCTACCCCCGCCCCCCGCATCCGACACGGTGTGTGGCGTCGGGCCGGTGGGTAGGCGGGCCAGCGAGAACGCGCCCCACCGCAGGCGCCGTCCCGCTCCGACTGCAGATCGAGGAAGTGGTCCCCTCCCCATGGACGTGTCGTTCCTGGCGCCGGTCTTCGACGCCTCAGGCCCCTACGCCACCGTCTGCGCCGACGTCACCCACGTGACCGAGAGCGCCGACACCGAGCTCGACCTCCGCGTGCGCGCGATCGCCGAGAAGCTGACCGAGCAGGGCGCCCCGGAGGTCGTGGTCGAGGCCGTGCGCAGCCGGCTGCTCGAGGGCAACGACGGGGGCGAGGCCGGCACCGTCCGCGGCCGCGCGGTCGTGGTCGCCGCCGACGGCAGCGTGGTGCTCGACCAGCAGCTGGCCGACGTCCCGCGGCGGGAGGTGGCCGAGTGGTCGCCCACGCCGGATCTGCTGCCGGTCCTGCGCGCCCTGCCCGGGCGGGTCCCGCACGTCGTCGTCCTCACCGACCGCACCGGCGCCGACCTCACCCTCGCCACCCTCCCCGGCCACGCCGAGGAGGAGGAGACGGTGACGGGCGACACCTTCCAGATCCGCAAGTTCCAGGGCGGCGGCTGGGCGCACCACCGATACCAGCACAACGCCGAGAACAAGTGGGTGCACAACGCCGACGACGTCGCCTCGCACATCGCCTCGGTGGTCCGCCGGGCGCAGCCGCGCTTCGTGCTGCTGGCCGGGGACGTGCGGGCGCGGCAGATCCTCACCGACCGCGCCAGCGGCCTGTGGTCGGACCTCGTCGTGTCGATGGACGAGGGGGGCCGGGCCGCCGGCGCCGACCGCGAGCCGGTGGAGCGCCGGGCCGCCGAGCTGGTCGCCGAGCACGAGGCGCGCGAGGAGGCCGAGGCCGTCGAGAGGATCAGCTCCGCCGGCGCCCACGGCCTGGCCGTGACCGGTACCGCGCCGGTCGTCGAGGCACTGCGCAAGGCCCAGGTGGAGACGCTGGTGCTGGCCGACCCGCCGGACGACGAGAAGCTGCTCGTGGGCGCCTCGCCGCTGGAGCTGGGTCTCGACCAGGGCGACATGGACGCCCTCGGCGTCCAGGAGGTGCACTCCGTGCCGGCCGAGCGGGCGCTGGTGGCCGCCGCCGTGGCCAGCACGGCCGGCGTCGTCGTGGTGCCGCGCGCGGCCATGCCGGGTGACATCCCGGTGGCGGCGGTCCTGCGCTACACCGACGACTCCACGCCGACCCCGCAGTGACCGTCCCGACCCCCGGAGGCACACCGTGACCGATCCGCACCAGGAGGGCACCCCGGCCGGCACCAGCCCGGCCGACGTCGACCGCCGCTCCGCCATAGCCGAGGTCCTCGGCAAGGAGGTGTGGCCCGCCGACCGGGACACCCTCGTCTCCCGCGCGCAGGAGTCGAACGCGACCGACCGCGTGCTCGCCGACCTGCGCCGGCTGCCCGCCGGGCAGCAGTTCGAGAACGTCCAGGACGTCGCCCGGGCCCTGGGCCTGGGCACCGAGCAGCACCGCTTCTGAGGAGCAGACCGTGGTCACCCAGAAGGAACCCAGCCCCGAGGCGCTGGCCAACGTCACCGAGCACAACATCGAGACGCGGGCCGACCTGCTGCCGGAGGAGTCCGGCATGAAGGGCTCGGGCATGGAGGAGGTCGCCGCCGAGATCATCCTCGCCGAGTCGGAGGAGCGGACCGTGCACCCCGACCCGGACGACGCGCAGGGCGCCCACCGGCAGTCCGCGGAGACGGCAGACCTGCCCTGAGCACGCTGCACGAGCACCCGGTCCAGTTGCGCTGGTCGGACTCCGACGTCTTCGGCCACGTCAACCACGCCCGGGTGCTCGGGCTGCTCGAGGACGCGCGGCTGGCGATGGCCGACTCCTCGCCGGGCGCGGGCATCATCCTGGCGCGGCTGGAGATCGACTACCTGCGGCAGATCCACTACCGGGTGGGCGAGCACCTCACGGTGGCCAGCCGGATCACCCGGCTGGGCCGCAGCTCGATCGGGATGCGCCAGGAGCTCACCCAGGACGGCGAGGTGGCGCTGCGCGCGGAGATGGTGCTGGTCAACTTCGACTACGCCGCCGACGCCGCCAGCCCGCTGACCGAGCAGCAGCGGGCGCACTGGGCGCGCTGGCGGGTGGACTGAGCGGTGCCCGGGGCCGGGGTCCGGTCCGTCGACGTCGCCGCCGGCGTCCGGCTGCGGTACAGGTGGCCGGCTCCGGCCAGCTGGCCGCGGCGCTGGTGCCCTCCCTCGTCGAGTGATCACCCGGCGTCGCCTGGGTACCGCCCGGTCATGCCCAAGACGACGAAGAGCGGCGACGCGAAGCAGGACGAGATCCCCAGCACGCTGCAGCGCTCGGACGAGAAGGCGCAGCGCACCTGGGCCAAGACGCACGACTCCGCCGTCGAGACCTACGACGGCGACGAGCAGCGGGCGACCCGGGTGGCCTGGGCGGCGGTCAAGCACACGCACGAGAAGGTCGGCGACCACTGGGAGGAGAAGGAGGGCGGCCGCAAGGGGCCGTCCGACGCCCAGGCCGCGGGCGGCGCCGACACGAACCGGGAGACCAGGGGCGGCGTCGACGCCAACGCCTCCAAGGCGCACCTGATGGACGTCGCCAGGCGGCTCGACGTCCCGGGTCGGTCGTCGATGTCCAAGGACGAGCTCGTCGACGCGATCCAGAAGGCGAACGACCGCGAGACGCGCCGGGCCCGCGAGGACTGAGCCCCCGGCGTTCCCACCCGCCGTGGTGGGGTAGACGACGGGCATGGCTGCTCCCCCACGTCCCGTCCGCGACCAGGTGGTCGTCGTCCTCGGTGCCTCCAGCGGGATCGGACGCGCGACCGCGCTGGAGTTCGCCCGGCAGGGCTGCACCCGGATCGTCGTCGCCTCCCGCGGTGAGGAGGCCCTCGGCACGCTGGTCGAGGAGCTGACGCGGAAGGGCGCGGAGGCGGTCGCCGTCCCCACCGACATCACCGACCAGGCCGCCGTCCGGGCGCTGGTCGGCGCCGCCGAGGCGCGCTTCGGCCGGATCGACACCTTCGTCACCGTGCCCGGCGTCGGCATCTGGGGGTCGGTGAGGCAGATCGACCTCGACGAGTTCCGCCGGGTCACCGAGGTGAACTACATCGGCCACGTGGCCGCCGCGCAGGCCGCCGTCCCGGCGCTCGAGCGGGCCGGTGGCGGCGTGCTGATCGGCATCGGCTCGGTGGAGGGCTACCGTTCCATCCCGCTGCACGCGCCGTACTCCGCGAGCAAGTTCGCGCTGCGCGCCTTCTACGACGCGCTGCGGGTGGAGCTGGCCGAGGAGAAGTCGCCGGTCGAGGTGAGCCAGATCCTGCCCGCCGGCATCGCCACGCCGTTCTTCGAGCACGCCCGTACCAAGCTCGGCTCGATGCCCAAGCCGCCCCCGCCGGTGTACGCGCCCGAGCTGGTCGCCGAGGCGGTCGTGCGGGCGTCGGTGCACCCGCGGCGGGAGATCCCCGTCGGCGACGCCGCGCTGGGCTTCATCGCCGGACAGCGGTTCAGCCCCGCCCTGACCGACGCGCTGCTGTCGCTGACCGGCCGGCAGCTGCAGACCACCGACCGGCCCGACGACGGCACCGACATCCTCGACACCCCGACCCCGGGCCCCGGCCGGGTGCGCGGCGCCTTCGCCGACCAGGTGCTCACCACGAGCCCGGTCACCCGGGTCGCCGGCGCCGTGGCGCGGCCGGGGGAGCTGCTCCTGCGGGCGATCAGGAAGCGCCCGTCAGCCTGAGGCCCCGCCCCGGCCTCCTGCGGGGCCCACGACTCCTCAGCCGCCGGGGACGAGCAGCAGCTCGCGCTGGCGGTCGCCCAGGTAGGTCACGCCGGCGTCGGTCAGCACGACCGCCTCCTCGGTGCACAGCCGCACGCACTGCCCGTCCCACTCCGGCACCGGCACGCGGACGGCGAGCTCGAGGGCGTAGACGGTGTCGGGGTGCAGCACGCGGTCGCCGTCGCCGGGGACGCCGTGCTGGTCGTCCCACCGGCCGATCGCCGGCCCCGCCCCGTGCCCGTGCACGCCGACCGGGTGGGAGTAGACCTCCACCTGCAGCCCCTCGGCGGCCGCGGCGGCGCGGGCGTCGGCGAGCACCTCGTTGCCGGTCCGGCCGGTGCGCAGGGCAGCGGCGGTCAGCGCCTGCACCCGCGTGCCGGCGGCCCAGGCGCGCTGCACCCCGGGCGGGGCAGCGGTCTCACCCGGGCGCAGCAGGTAGGCGGTGCGCTGCAGGTCGGTGGTCAGGCCGAGGCTGGTCAGCCCGGCGTCGCAGGTGACCAGGTCGCCGGGGGCCAGGGGGACGCGCTGGGGCACCGCCGGGAGCGTGACGCCGCCGACGCTGTGCGCGCGCAGCGGGACCCCGGCGCGCTGCACGGTGACCCCGGGGTGGAACCACGGCGGGGTGCCGAGGTCGGCCAGCCGCTGGTGCACCGCCCACGCCAGGTCGGCCGCGGTCGTGCTGCCCGCGGTCAGCCCGGCCGGGGAGAGGACCTCGGCCAGGACCCGGTCGGTGAGGCCGTTGAGCGCGTCGAGGGCGGCGACCTCCTCGGGCAGGCGCGTCTCCAGCCAGCCGACGACGAGGTCCTCGGCCGGCACCAGCCGCTGCGCGTAGGGGCCGAGCGCCTCGGTGAGCAGCCCGTGCTCGGCCACCGAGAGCCCGTCGGCCAGCGCGCACCGCGCCGAGACGTCGATGCCGATCCGGCGCGGGTCGGCCTGCTCGACGATCCGCCGCACCGCCGTCCACTGCGCCTGCTCGTCGCCGTGGCCGTCGCCGTCCTCCGGCGTCCAGCCGGGGAGGAACTGGCCGACCGGGTAGCGCGAGACCGCGACCGGGGTGACGCCGTCGTCGCTGCGGTGCAGCACCAGCACGACCCGGCGCCGGGCCGACAGCCACGTCGCCGGCAGCAGCGTCGCGAGCACCGGGTCCTCGTTGTTCTCCCGGCCGACGACCACCCACAGGTCGATGCCGGCGCGGTCCATGAGGCCCGGCAGCAGGTCGAGCAGGCGCTGGGTCAGCCACCGGTCCCGGACGTCGGCCTGCTGCCGCAGGGGCAGCGGCACCGTCCGCGTCGGGTCGGGGACGACCAGCGTCATGGGGAACAGGGAAGCAGAGAACCGCCGATCCCACCGGGTGAGACGACGGCCGATCAGGCGGGGTCGCGGGGCGACGGCCGCGCGCCGGCCGACCCCGGCACCGTCGGCGGGTCGAGACGCCCGCGCGCCGCACCGCCCTGCCCGGACGGGAGGTGCTCCGCGGCCGGGGTGCCGCGCGGGCGGGGCGGGCGGAAGTCGGCCACCCGGTCGCGGCCGGCCTCCTTGGCCTCGTACATGGCCGCGTCGGCGCGGTCGACCAGCCGCCACAGCGCGTCGGTGGCATCCTCGCCGTCGACCGGGCTGGTCAGCGCGACGCCGATGGAGGCGGTGACCGCGTGCCCGTGCGCGCTGCGGCTGTCGGCCACCGCGGACCGGAGGCGCTCGGCCAGCCGGCTCGCCTCGCTGGGGTCGCCGACCAGCCCGAGGACGACGAGCTCCTCGCCGCCGATGCGCGCCAGCAGGTCGCTGGGGCGCACGGTGTCGGACAGCGCGGTGGCCACGGCCCGCAGGACCGCGTCGCCGGCGGCGTGCCCGTGGACGTCGTTGACCTGCTTGAAGTGGTCGAGGTCGAGGACCATCGCGGCCACGCGCACGCCCTCGCGGCGGGCCTGCCGCCACGTGCGCGGGGCCTGGTCGACCAGGTGCCGGCGGTTGGCCAGCCCGGTCAGCGGGTCCCGCTGGGAGAGGGCCTCGGTGGCGGCCAGCAGCCGCTCGACGCGGCGGCGCAGGAGGAAGACGGCGGCCGAGGCCAGGTCCAGCATCCCGGCGTGCACGCCGACCTGGACGGCCAGGCTGAGGACGTCGGGGTAGCTGCCCCCGAGCGCGATCCAGACGGCCACTGGCGTGGCCACCATGTTGACCACGAGCATCCACGGCTCGAGGAACCAGGCCGCGACGAACGAGGAGAAGAGCAGCATGAGCGGCGTCGCGTAGCGGACCGGGTCCTCGATGCAGAGGGCGACCACCACGTAGATGAGGTCGCCGAGCAGCACCAGGCCGAAGGTCTGCCACCGGCCCACCCGGGGGCGCACCACCAGTGGCACGGCGGCCAGCAGGCAGGCGACCATCGTGGCGCCGTAGGTCCAGCGCATGACGCCGTCGCGGACGACGCCGTCGATGGCGAGGTTGACCAGACCCATCGCGCCACCGACGACGAGCAGGACGGCGAGGGTCAGGGCGGCGACCCGGTGCTCGGGACCACCGGTGCCGGGGACGTTCAAGGCCGACGCCGGACCGTCGGGTCCGGGGGGCCGGGCGGGGCTCACGCGCGTGAGGATGCCGTATGACCACACGCCCCCGCGTGCTCCGCCGCGCGGGGGCGTGTGGTCGCGTCACGCGCGGCAGGGGACGGTGCCCGGCCACCGCCGAGGTGATCGGGTCCCGGCTCCGCGTCGGCCGGCGCCGCCACTGGCAGGCTGAGGGCATGTCGCACCCCGACCCGGAACTGGTACAGGTCCGGTCGCTGGCCGACCACCCCGTGGTCGACGCCGGCACCAACGCGCTGCGGATGGTGGCACCCGGCGCGGTCACCGCCGGCCGCTTCGGGCTGGTCGAGTACCGGCTCGGCCCACGGGCCTCCGGCGCGGCCCCGCACTACCACCAGACGTTCTCCGAGTCGTTCTACGTCCTCTCCGGCGAGGTCACCCTCTACGCCGCAGGGAGGTGGCAGCCGTACCGGCCCGGCGACTTCGCGCTGGCCCCCGAGTTCGGGGTGCACGGCTTCCGCAACGACTCCGACGAGCCGGCGTCCTTCCTCATCCTGTTCACCCCGGGCATCGCCCGGGAGCGGTTCTTCGCCGAGATGGCCGAGATGCGCCGCAGCGGCCGCAGGCCCGGCCCGGAGGAGATGACCGCCTTCTACGCCCGCCACGACCAGGTGATGGTCGAGGAGTGACCCGCTCGGTGTCGGCCGGTGTCCGGCTGGGCACGGCTGCGGTGAGCGACGACGTCGAGGAGGTGCGCCCATGGCACAGGGACCGTGGTTCTACTGCCTGAAGCACAACACCGTGGAGGACCGGGACGGCTGCGCCGAGCGGCACCGGCTGGGCCCCTACGACACCCGGGAGGAGGCCGAGCGCGCCCTGCAGACGGTGGCCGAGCGCAACGAGCGCCAGGACGCCGAGGACAGGGCCTGGCGGGAGGGCCACTGACCCCCGCGGCATGATCCCCGGAGTGTGCCGGGTCGGCCGGCGCCGGGGGAGGGGGCGGCGTGACCGCGGCAGCTGAGGGACGTCCGGTGGACGAGCTCGTCGTCGGGGTGCTCGGCGGGACCGGGCCGCAGGGGCGAGGGCTCGCCGTCCGGCTGGCCGCCGTCGGGCAGCGGGTGCTGCTCGGGTCCCGGGACGCCGACCGGGCCGGCGAGGTGGCCGCCCAGGTCGCCGGGCGTGCCGCGGCGGCGGTGGGCGGCGAGGTGGTGGTGCAGGGTGGGGTCTCGGTGCAGGGCGGCTCGAACACCGACGTCGCCGGCGCCGCCGACCTGGTCGTCGTGGCCGTGCCGTTCGCCGGGCACGCGGCGCCCCTGGCCGAGCTGGCGGCGCCGCTGGCCGGCAAGGTCGTCGTCGACTGCGTGGTGCCGATGGGCTTCGACGAGCTGGGCGCCCACGTCCTCGACGTCCCCGAGGGGTCGGTGGCCCAGCAGGCCGCCGCGCTGCTGCCCGACTCGGCCGTCGTCGGCGCCTTCCACCACGTCTCGGCGGTGCTGCTGGAGGACCTGTCGCGGCCCACCCTCGACGGCGACGTCCTGGTGGTCGGCGACGACCGGGCCGCCACCGACACCGTGCAGGCTCTCGCGGGGCGGCTGCCGGGCATGCGCGGGGTCCACGCCGGCCGGCTGCGCAACGCCCGCCAGGTCGAGGCGCTGACGGTCAACCTGGTCTCGGTCAACCGCCGGTACGGGGCTCACACCGGCATCCGCGTCACCGACGTCTGAGGCCTCGCTCCACCGGCAACTGGCTCCACCGGCTCCTTCCGTGCTCCACGGGCCGGATCGGACCCGCAGGCAACGGAAGGAGTCCGTGGAGGCGCCTTGTCCACAGGCGTCCGTCGTTCCACGTCTCCTCGTCGGCACACCGCGGCACACCCGGACGTGGCCGACGGTCGGTCCGTGGACCCAGTGCCGCCTGCCCACCTGCTCCTGCGCCGGGACGCGCTGCCCGCCGGCTGGTCCGACGAGGAACTCGCGGCCCGCCTGCGCCGAGGTGAGCTGACCCGCCTGCGACCCGGTGCCTACCTGGTCAACGCGGCCTCGCTCGACGCCGTCCGCCGGCACCGGAACCTCGTCGCCGCGACGGTCGCCGCGCTCCGGCGTCCGGCGGTGGTCAGCCACCAGTCGGCCGCGGTCCTGTGGGGCATGCCCCTGTGGGGCGTGGCCCTGGGCCGCGTGCACGTCACCCGGCGACCGCCGGCGTCGAACGAGGTCGGCCGGTACCGGTGCTGCCACGTCGCCCGGCTGCGCGAGGACGAGGTCACCACCGTGGACGGGGTCCCCGTCACCACGCCCGTCCGAACCGCGCTCGACCTGGCGCGCGCCCTGCCGGCCGAGCCCGCGGTCGTCGTCCTCGACGGCGCGCTGCGGCTGGGGCTGGTGCGGCGGAGCGACCTGGAGGCCGAGCCGGCCGGCCTGACCGGGATCCCGGGCGCCCGGCGCGCCGCCCGTGCGGTCGCGCTGGCCGACGGGCGCAGCGAGAGCATGGGGGAGAGCCGCAGCCGGGTGCTGCTGCACCGGCTGGGGATGCCGCCGTCGACCCTGCAGCTGCCGATCCGGACCGACGACGGGCGTCTGCTGGGCCGGGCCGACCTCGCCTGGGAGGACGCGCAGGTGCTGGGCGAGTTCGACGGGCGGGTGAAGTACGGGCGGCTGCTGCGACCTGGGCAGGACCCCGGCGACGCCGTCTTCGAGGAGAAGCGCCGGGAGGACGCGTTCCGTGACGAGGGCTGGGGTGTCGTCCGCTGGACCTGGGCCGACCTCACGCCGGAGGTGCTGGGACCTCGGGTGCGGCGAGCGTTGGAGCGGGGACGACGCCGTAGCTCGTGAGGCCGCTCCGCCGGCTCCTTCCGAGCTCCCCGGGCCCGATCGGATCGGCGGAGCACGGATCGAGCCGGCGGAGCTGGCCGGGCGTGACGGCGCGATGCGTTTCCACCTCTGTGGGGTGGGGCGACGATGGGCGGGTGCTGCTCGCCAGCGCGGTCGCGGTCCTGCACGCGGCCGTCGTGCTGTTCGTGCTCACCGGCGCCCTGTCGGCGCTCCGGTGGCCACGGCTGGTGCTGGCGCACGCCCCGGTGGCGCTCGCCGTCCTGGCCGTCAACCTGGCCGGCGCGCCCTGCCCGCTGACCAGGCTCGAGCTCGCGCTGCGGGAGCGGGCGGGGGCGCCGCTCTACGACGACGGCTTCCTCGGCCACGTCCTGTTCGGCCCGCTCGGCCTGGACGTCGACGCGACGGGGACGCAGGTCGGCACGTACACCGTCGCGCTCGGCCTGAACGCCGTCGGCTACGGGCTCCTGGCCGTGCGCGCCGGCCGGTCGTCGGGGCGCGGTGTGGTCGCCGCCGCCGGGCCGCGTCGCCGCGATCGGCGTCATCGCCCACGGTGACCTCGCCCTGCGGGTGCTCCCCGTGCAGTGCCGGTGCTGCAGCGCCCGCAGACCGCGAGGAACACCCGCACCGGGCCGGTCGCCGGCTCCGGCGCCGCACCCCACGTCGGCCTCAGTCGAAGGAGTGCTCGGGTCCGGGGAAGATGCCGCTGCGGACCTCGTCGGCGTACTCGCGGGCCGCCCGCAGCAGCTCGCCGCGCAGGTCGGCGTACCTCTTGACGAACTTCGGCACCCGGCCGCCGTTGAGGCCGGCCATGTCGGGCCACACCAGCACCTGGGCGTCGCACTCGACGCCGGCGCCGATGCCGATGGTCGGGATGGCCAGCTCCTTGGTCACCTGCGCGGCGATCCCGGCCGGCACCATCTCCAGGACGACGGCGAACGCGCCGGCGTCCTGGACGGCGTGCGCGTCGGCCAGCAGCTGCTCGGCGCCGGCGCCGCGGCCCTGCACCCGGAACCCGCCGAGGGCGTGCTCGCTCTGCGGCGTGAACCCGACGTGCGCCATCACCGGGACGCCGTTGTCGGCCAGCATCCGGATCTGCGGGGCCACCCGCGCCCCGCCCTCGAGCTTGACCGCCTGCGCGCCGCCCTCCTTCATCATGCGGACGGCGGTGGCGAACGCCTCCTGCGGCCCGGCCTCGTAGCTGCCGAAGGGCAGGTCGGCCACGATCAACGCCCGCTTCGTCGAGCGGGTGACCGCCTTGGTCAGGAGCAGCAGGTCGTCCACGGTCACCGGCACGGTGGAGGAGTGCCCGAGGACGACGTTGCCGGCGGAGTCCCCGACCAGCAGCACCGGGATGCCGGCCTCCTCGAACACCGCGGCCGCGTAGGTGTCGTAGGCGGTGAGCATCGCCCACCGCTCGCCCCGCTCCTTGGCCTGCTGGAGGTGGTGGATGCGCACCCGCGCGGTCGACGTCCCGCCGTACAGCACCGACTCGCTCATGCCCTGTCCCCGGCCGGACTCGCCAGCTCGTTCACGACGCGGCTCCTTCCCGGACGCTGGGCAGGCTCTCCCGCCAGCGGTTGGTGATCGGGAGGCGGCGGTCGCGGCCGAACGCCTTGAGGCTGATCTTCGTCCCCGGCGCCGACTGGCGGCGCTTGAACTCCGCCACGTCGACCAGCCGCAGCACCCGGGCCACCACCTCGGGGTCGTGGCCGCGCTCGAGCAGCTGGGCCATGCCGAGGTCGCGGTCGACGTAGTCGGCGATGACCGAGTCGAGCTCCTCGTAGGAGGGCAGCGAGTCGCTGTCCTTCTGCCCGGGCGCGAGCTCGGCCGACGGCGGCTTGTCGATCGAGTTCTGCGGGATCGGCTCGGTCTCGCCGCGCTCGCGGGCGTGGGCGTTGCGCCAGCGGGCCAGCTCCCACACCAGCGTCTTCGGCACGTCCTTGATGGGGGCGAACCCGCCGGCGGCGTCGCCGTAGAGCGTCGAGTACCCGACGGCGACCTCGCTCTTGTTGCTGGTGGCCAGCAGCAGGTGCCCGTGCTGGTTGGACAGCCCCATGAGCAGCGTGCCGCGCACCCGCGCCTGCAGGTTCTCCGCCGCGGTGCCCGACAGCTCCACCGAGGACTCGAAGGCGTCGACCATCGGCGCGATCGGCACCGTCGAGAAGTGCAGGCCCAGGCGGCGGGCGCTGTCCTCGGCGTCGGCGATCGAGTGCTCCGACGACCACCGCGACGGCAGCGCGACCGCGTGCACCCGGTCGGGCCCGAACGCGTCCACCGACAGCGCGGCCACCAGCGCCGAGTCGATGCCGCCGGACAGGCCGAAGACCACCGAGGGCATGCCGTTCTTGTCGATGAAGTCCCGCAGACCGAGGACCAGCGCCCGCCAGACCTCCTCCGGGTCGCTCAGCGGCTCGGCGAGGTGACCCGGCCGCGGCTCGAACGGCGCCACCGGCTGCTCGGAGACGACGGTCCGGGTGACCGTCATCGGCCCGATCCGGCCGTCGCGGCGCTCGGGCACCCGCGCCGGGTCCACCACCAGATCGACGCAGAGCAGGTGCTGGACGAACTGCGGCGCGCGGGCGAGCAGCTCGCCGTCGGCGGACACGGCGAGGGAGTCGCCGTCGAAGACCAGCTCGTCCTGCCCGCCCACCTGGTTGCAGTACACGATCGGCGCGCCGGCCTCGGCCGCGCGGCGGCGCACCAGCGGCAGGCGCAGGTCGTCCTTGGCCCGCTCGTAGGGCGAGGCGTTGGGGGAGACGACGAGGTCGACGCCGGCCTGCCCGGCCACCCCGCACGGCCCGCCCTCGACCCAGAGGTCCTCGCAGATGGTCAGGGCGACGTCCGCGCCGTGCAGCCGCACCACCGGCAGCTCGGTGCCGGGCACGAAGTAGCGCGCCTCGTCGAAGACGCCGTAGTTGGGCAGGTGCCGCTTGGCGTAGCGGGCCACCACCTGCCCGCCGTGCAGCAGGGCGGCGGCGTTGCGCGGCTGGCCGCGGCGGGGGTTGGCGTCGCCGGGCCGGTCGTCGTCCGACCCGTCGGCGGCCGGGGGTGTGTCGACGGCGGCCGGCGCCGGGCCGTGCGTGTGCGCCAGGTACCCGACGACGACGGCGAGGTCCCCGAGCCCGCGGTCGGCGAGCGTGGCCGCCAGGTCGACGAGCGCCTGCTCGCTGGCGGCGGCGAAGGACTCGCGCAGCACCAGGTCCTCGGCCGGGTAGCCGGTCAGCGTCATCTCGGGGAACACCACGAGGTGCGCGCCGTCGCCGGCGGCCCTCCTCGCCCAGTCGACGACGAGCGCGGCGTTGCCCTCCAGGTCACCGACGCGGGTGTCGACCTGGGCCATCGCCACTCTGAGCTGCACCGGTCCACTCACGCGCCCATCCTCGTCGCCGTGCGTGGTCCCCGGCCAGGCGGGACCCTGTCCGCGTGGTCACGCACGGTCTGGCATGCGCCCGATGACCCTCCGCTCGAGCCTGCGCCGGTCGGCGGCAGGGGCCTACGCGGCCATCGGCCTGGTCGCCGCCCTCGCACCCACCCGGGTGCCGGCCGTCTTCGGCGGTGCGGCGCGTACGCCGGACGCGCGGACGGAGGTCCGGGCGGTCTACGCGGGCATCCCCCTGGCCTTCGCGGCGTCCCTCGCTGCGGCGTCCGGCTCCGGACCCGGCGACGACGCGGTCCTGCGGACGGTGGGCGCCGCGAGCGCCGGCATGGCCGCGGCCCGGCTCGCCGGGTGCGTGGCCGAGCACCGGCTCACTGCCTGGCCGACCGGCGCCTTCCTGACGCTGGAGACGGCGTTGGCCGTGGCGCTGCGGGCAGCCCGGCGGGCCGGGGGCTGATCCTCCTGACCGCCTCGGCCGGACGAGGTCAGCCCGTGGCCACCGGCGGGGTCGTCGTGCGCGGGACGGGCAGCCCGTCGGCCGCGGCCGGGGTCCCGGCGTCCGTCTCCGGTGGCGTCGCCCGCTCGAGGAAGCGCAGGAGCTCCACCGGGAACGGCAGGACCAGGGTCGAGTTCTTCTCGGCGGCGACCTCCACGACGGTCTGCAGCAGCCGGAGCTGCAGCGCGGCGGGGTGCGCGGCCATCACCTCGGCGGCCTGGGCGAGCTTCTCCGACGCCTGCAGCTCGCCCTCGGCGGTGATCACCCGGGACCGGCGCTCCCGCTCCGCCTCGGCCTGGCGGGACATCGACCGCTTCATGGACTCCGGCAGCGCGACGTCCTTGATGTCGACGCGGTCGATGTGGACACCCCAGTCGACGGCGGGGCTGTCCAGCATCAGCTCCAGACCCTGGTTGAGCCGCTCGCGGTTGGAGAGCAGGTCGTCGAGGTCGCTCTTGCCGATGATCGACCGCAGCGACGCCTGGGCGACCTGGGCGATCGCCGCCTGGTAGTTCTGCACGTCGACGACGACCCGCACGGGGTCGAACACCCGGTAGTAGACGACCGCGTCGACCGTGACGGTCACGTTGTCCCGGGTGATCCCGTCCTGGGCCGGGACCGGCATGGTCACCACCTGCATGCTCACCTTGTGCATCCGGTCCGCGACCGGGGCGATCAGCGTGAGCCCCGGCGCCCGCGGGTCACCGCGCAGCCGCCCGAAGCGGAGCACCACGCCCCGCTCGAACTGGGTGACGACGCGGACGCTCGATCCCACCAGGAGCAGCAGCCCGACGACCACGATCGCCAGGATCACGAGGATGGCGTCCATCTCGGCCTCCGTCGTCCCGTCGGGTGCGGTGCGGTGCGGGCACGGGGACGACGTGCCCGGCGCAGGACGATCCGGCCGGGGGACGCGGCCGCGACACCGCCGGTGGACTTCCGCCCGCGGGGCGTCTCCGCAACGCTGGGACGGGCAGCCGGGACCCGGTCCCGGCTCCTCCCGCGCGACCTGAGGAGGCTCGAGTGGGCACCGTCCACGTGGCGCGTGTGTACGACCGCGCGTCCCTGCCCGAGGGACGGCGCTTCCTCGTGGAGCGCCTGTGGCCACGAGGTGTCCGCCGCGAGGACCTCGAGCTCGACGGGTGGGTGCGCGACGTCGCGCCGAGCACGGAGCTGCGCCGGTGGTTCGGCCACGATCCCGACCGCTGGGAGGAGTTCCGCCGGCGCTACACCGCGGAACTGGACGCCGCTCCCGGGGCCTGGCGGCCGTTGCGCGACGCGGCCCGCGCCGGCCCCGTCGTCCTGCTCTCCAGCGCCCGCGACGAGGAGCGCAACAGCGCGGTCGCGCTGCGGGACTACCTGCTGGCCCACCGGTAGACCTCCGGCGGGGACGGCTCGGTCCCGGGGTGCACCACTGCGACCGGACTCACCGCTCCGTTCACCACGGCGCGGCTCACCGAGCCGAACACCGCGCCCAGCCCCGCCCGCCGGTACCGCGACCCGACGACGACGAGTGCGGCGCCCGCGGAGCCGGCGACGAGGGCAGCGGCCGGACGGCGGCGGACCACCTCGGTGGTGACCGGGACGTGCGGGTACAGCTCCCGCCACGTCGCCACGGCACCCTCGACGAGCGCGTGCGCCGCGGCCTCGGTGGTGACGAGGGGGGCGGTCACCGCCTCCAGGTCGGCAGGACAGTCCGCGGCCCAGGCGTGGACGGCGGTGACGCCGATGCCCCGCCGGGAGGCGGCCCGGAAGGCGAACCCGGTGGCGGCGTCGGACCGCGGGAGACCGTCCACGCCCACGACGACCCGTGGCGGGACGACGTCCGGAGCGGCCGCCCCCGACAGGTGCACCACCGTGACGGGGCAGCCGGCGCCGGCCGTGACCTGGAGCGTCAGCGACCCGTGCAGGAGGCGCTGGACGCCCGGCCGCCGGCCACTGCGCCGTCGGGGACCCAGGACGAGCAGGTGGGCATCCCGGCTCTCCCGGAGGAGGACCCGGCGCGGCGAGCCCCGGACGATGCAGGCGGAGACCTCGACGTCCGGGGCCAACGCACGGACACGGGCGAGTGCGCCGTCCACGAGCCGTGCGGCCGCCGCCTGCTGCACGGGCAGGGTGTCGACCGTGGGGACGAAGCCGAGCGGATCGAGCACCACCGGTGCGGCGAAGGCGTGCACGATCCGCAACGGGCGCTGCTGCCCGGCCGCTTCCGCGGTCGCCCACTCGAGGGCCGACGCCGACCCGCCCTCGGCGGGAACGCCGACGACGACGGGGGCGGACAGCCGCTGGAGTCGGCGCGCGACCGGCAGGACGGCGCGGGTGAAGGCCGGGTCCGACAGCAGGGCGGACTCGAGCTCCTGCACGGTCCGACGGTCCGGGTCACTGAGCACGAGCGCCTCCTCGGGCGGTCCGCTCTTGCGGGTGCATCGTAACGCGATACTCCCGCCGTGGACCCGCTTCCGGGGCGGCGGATCCGTGGTCGAATGAGCCCGTGGCCCCGGAGGACGACGCGCCGGCGGGTCCGCCGTTGACCAAGCGGGAGTTCGAGGCGCTCGCGGAGTTCCGCTTCGGCATCCGCCGCTACCTGCGCTTCAGCGAGGAGACGGTGCGCCGGCACGGGCTGACCCCGCAGCAGTACCAGCTGCTGCTGGCCTTGAAGGGGTTCCCCGGCCGCGAGTGGGCCACGGTCCGGGAGTTGGCGGAGCGGCTGCAGCTGCGCCACCACAGCGTCGTCGAGCTGGTCGACCGGGCGCAGGGCCAGGACCTCGTCACGCGTGCGGCCAATCCCGACGACGCCCGCTCCGTCCGGATCCTGCTGACCGGGGAGGGCGAGCGGATCCTCGGACGGCTCAGCGCCCTGCACCGGGACGAGCTGCGCCGCCTCGACACGGCGCTGACGCCCCCCGACTGGGGGGAGCCGGTCGCGGCCGACGCCGAGAGCGTGTGACGACGCCGGGAGTCCGTCGCGATCCCGGAGCGACACAGCGCCGCCGGCCGTGTACCCGGCGCGGTGACCGGGCAGGCTGTGCACCGACGTCACACCCCGGAAACGAGCGGACCCGATCATGGCCAGCATGGACCGACAGCAGGAGTTCGTCCTGCGCACCCTCGAGGAACGCGACATCCGCTTCGTGCGGCTGTGGTTCACCGACGTCTCGGGCTACCTGAAGGCGGTCGCCGTCGCCCCGGCCGAGATCGAGGCGGCGTTCGCCGAGGGCATCGGCTTCGACGGCTCGGCGATCGAGGGCTTCGCGCGCGTCTACGAGTCGGACATGCTGGCCAAGCCCGACCCGGCCACCTTCCAGGTGATGCCGTCGAGCAAGGGGCGGAGCAGCGACACCGCGCGGATGTTCTGCGACATCACCCTGCCCGACGGCTCACCGTCGTGGGCCGACCCGCGGCACGTGCTGCGCCGGGCGCTGTCGAAGGCCGCCGAGATGGGGTTCACCTTCTACACCCACCCCGAGGTCGAGTTCTTCCTGCTCAAGGACCTCCCCACCGACGGCCGCCCGCCGGAGCCGGCCGACACCGGCGGCTACTTCGACCTGTCCACGCACAACGTCGCGCACGACTTCCGCCGCGAGGCGGTCTTCGCGCTCGAGGCGATGGGCATCTCGGTGGAGTTCAGCCACCACGAGGTGGCGCCCGGACAGCAGGAGATCGACCTGCGCTACGCCGACGCGCTGTCGATGGCCGACAACGTCATGACGCTGCGGCACGTCGTCCGGGAGGTGGCGCTCGCCCAGGGCGTGCACGCCACCTTCATGCCCAAGCCGTTCACCGACCTGGCCGGCTCGGCGATGCACGCCCACGTGTCGCTGTTCGAGGGCGACCGCAACGCCTTCCACGACGCGTCGGACCCCTCCGGGTTGTCGGCGACCGGCCGCCAGTTCGTCGCGGGGCTGCTCATCCACGCCCGCGAGTACACCGCCGTCACCAACCAGACGGTCAACTCCTACCGGCGGCTGCTGGCCGGCACCGAGGCGCCGACGGCGGCCACCTGGGGCCGGGCCAACCGCTCGGCGCTGGTGCGGCTGCCGTCCTACAAGCCGAACAAGGGCCAGTCGGCGCGGGTCGAGGTGCGCTCGCCGGACTCCGCGTGCAACCCGTACCTGACCTTCGCCGTCCTGCTGGCCGCCGGGCTGCGCGGGGTCGAGAAGGGCTACGAGCTGCCGCCGGAGGCCGAGGACGACGTCTGGTCGCTCACCGACACCGAGCGCCGTGCCGCCGGCTACGAGGACCTGCCGGTGTCCCTCGGCGAGGCGCTGACCGCGATGCAGGGCAGCGAGCTGGTGGCCGAGACGCTGGGGGAGCACGTCTTCGAGTTCTTCCTGCGCAACAAGTGGGAGGAGTTCAACTCCTACCGGCAGAACGTGACGCCCTTCGAGCTCAAGCGCTACCTCCCCGGCCTGTAGGGGGAGGAGGACCCCCCTGTAAGGGGCCGTCGGGAGCTCGCGGCGGGACCCCGCAGGGAGCCGAACTACGCTCGGGGTCGTGCCGGACCGTCCCCGCCTGCTCGTCGTCGTCCCGAGCGACACCGCCCCGCCCGCCCGGCTGGGGGAGTGGCTGACGGCGGCCGGCCTCGAGCTCGACGAGCGGCACCTGGACGCCGGCGACGCCGTCCCCGCCGACCTCGCCGACCACGACGGCCTGCTGGTCATGGGCGGCCCGCAGTCGAGCCTGGACGACGACGCCACCAGCGGGCTGGCCCCGGTGCGGGCGCTGCTCGCCCGGGCGCTGGCCGACGACGCGCCGATCCTGGCCATCTGCCTCGGCGCCCAGCTCGTGGCCCAGGCCGGCGGCGGGCAGGTGCGGGTCGGCGCCGAGGGGCCCGAGGTCGGCGCGGCACTGGTGGCCCGCCGCGACGCCGCCGAGCGCGACCCGCTGTTCGCGCCGGTCCCGCTGAGCCCGGACGTCGTCCAGTGGCACCACGACGAGATCTCCCAGCTGCCGCCGGGCGCCACCCTGCTGGCCAGCAGCCCGCAATACGTCAACCAGGCCTTCCGGGTCGGCCGCGCCTGCTACGCGCTGCAGTTCCACGTCGAGACCAGCCCCGACGTCGTCCGCCGCTGGGCCGAGAGCGACCCGGTCGGCGTCGCCGCCACCCCGTTCGACGCCGGGACCGTCGGCGAGCGGGCCGCCGCGGTGCACCCCGACATCGAGGAGGTCTGGGCGCCGTTCGCCGCGCGCTTCGCCGACCTGGTGCGCGCCACCCGGACGACGCGGGTCTGAGGCCGTGACCGGGACCCGGGAGGTGCCCTACCGGGCACGGGTGCGGCTGGCCCGCTTCGGCTTCCTCGACGCGGAGAAGGCGGCCCTGCTGCTGTCGGACCCGGCGCTGGGGCTGTGGGACCTCGACCGCAACGAGCCGGCCGACCCCGAGGCCGCCCCGGTCGTCTCCGCGCTGGCCCGCGCCGGCGACCCCGACCTCGCCGTCCGCTCGCTGTCCCGCCTGGTCGAGGCACTCGACGCCGCCGACCCCACCGGCAGCTCGGCCGCCGCGCTGCTGGCGCGGCTGCGCGGCTCGGGGGCGCTGCGCAGCCGGCTGCTGTCGGTGCTGGGCGCCAGCGCGGGGCTGGCCGACCACCTCGCCGCCCACCCCGGCGACTGGACCGTGCTCGACTCCGAGGGCCGCGGCCCCGTGCGGCCCACCGCGCAGTCGCTCGAGCGGCAGATGCTGGTGGCCGTCGACGCCGACCCCGACGACCCGCCGTGGGGCGTCCGGCTGGGCAGGGCCGCGCCCGACGCCTCGCCGCAGCGGGTGGCGGCACTGCGGCTGGCCTACCGCCGCGCCGTCCTCTCGCTGGCCGGGCGCGACCTGGGCGAGGGGCTGTCGGCCGAGGACGTCGCCGGGGAGCTCGCCGACGTCGCCGCCGCGGTGCTCACCGCCGGGCTGGCGATCGCCGTCGCCGAGCAGCCCGGGAGCGCCGCCCCCTGCCGGCTGGCGGTGATCGGCCTGGGCAAGTGCGGCGGCCGCGAGCTGAACTACATCAGCGACGTCGACGTCGTCTTCGTGGCCGAGCCGGTCGATCCCAGCGACCCCGAGGCCCCGGCGGTGCAGAGCGCCACCCGGGTGGCCGCCGCGCTCATGCGGATCTGCCGCGAGGCCGCGTGGGAGGTCGACGCGGCGCTGCGGCCGGAGGGCAAGGCCGGCGCGCTGGTGCGCACGCTGGCCAACCACGCCGCCTACTACCAGCAGTGGGCCAGCACCTGGGAGTTCCAGGCGCTGCTCAAGATGCGCCCGGTCGCCGGCGACCCCGACCTCGGCCGCGCCTACGTCGACGAGCTGTTCCCGCTGGTGTGGCAGGCCGGCGAGCGCCCCGGCTTCGTCGGCGAGGTGCAGGCCATGCGCCGCCGCGTGGAGGAGAACATCCCGCCCGCGCAGGCCGAGCGGGAGCTCAAGCTCGGCCGCGGCGGGCTGCGCGACGTCGAGTTCGCCGTCCAGCTGCTGCAGCTGGTGCACGGCCGGGTCGACGTCCGGCTGCGCGTCGGCGGCACGCTGCCCGCGCTGGGCGCGCTGGTCGGCGGCGGCTACGTCGGCCGCGACGACGGCGCCACGCTCATCGCCTCCTACCGCTTCCTGCGCACGGTGGAGCACCGGCTGCAGCTGCTGCGGCTGCGGCGCACCCACCTGCTGCCCACCGACGAGCAGCAGCTGCGCTGGCTGGCCCGCTCGCTGGGCTACAAGCCCGACCACCGCGGCGACGCCGTCGACGTGCTGCGCGCCGAGCTCGCGCTGCACACCCGCGAGGTGCGCCGGCTGCACGAGAAGCTCTTCTACCGGCCGCTGCTGTCGGCGGTGGCCAAGGTGCCGCCCGAGGCGGCCCAGCTGGGCAGCAAGGCGGCCGGCGACTGGCTGCGCGCGCTCGGCTTCGCCGACCCCGACGGCGCGCTCCGGCACATGGCCGCCCTGTCCGGCGGGCTGTCGCGGTCGGCGTCGATGCAGAAGTACCTGCTGCCGGTGGTGCTGCAGACCCTCGCCGACTGCGCCGACCCCGACGCCGGCCTGCTGGCCTACCGGCAGGTGAGCGAGGCCCTCGGCGGCAACCAGTGGTACCTGCGGCTGCTGCGCGACGAGGGCCAGGTGGCCGAGCGGCTGGCCCGGCTGCTCGGCTCCAGCCAGTACGTGGCCGCGCTGCTCACCCGCACCCCCGAGGCGCTGCGGATCCTCGCCGACGACGACGAGCTCGAGCCGCGCGGCGCCGAGGCCCTGGTCAGCGCCTGGCGGTCGGCCGCCGGGCGGGCGCCGGACCCGCAGGCCGGCATCCGCGTGCTGCGCGCCCTGCGCCGCACCGAGCTGCTGCGGATCGCCGCGGCCGACCTGCTCGGCCGCCTCGACGTCGTCCGGGTCGGGCAGGCGCTCACCGACGTCGCCGTCGCCACGCTGCAGGCCGGCCTCGACGTCGCGGTCTCCGCGTGGGCGCGCGAGGCCGGCACCGCCGTCGCCGACGTGCCCATGGAGCTGGCCGTCATCGGCATGGGCCGGCTCGGTGGCGGGGAGATGGGCTACGGCTCGGACGCCGACGTGCTGTTCGTCCACCGGGCCCGCGCGGGCGCCGAGGAGGGGCGGGCGGGGCAGGCGGCCAACGCCGTCGCGCACACGCTGCGCCGGCTGCTCGGCGAGCCGGCGCCCGACCCCGCCTTCGAGGTCGACGCCGACCTGCGGCCCGAGGGGCGGCAGGGCCCGCTGGTGCGCAGCCTCGACGCCTTCCGCGAGTACTACGAGCGCTGGGTGTCGGTCTGGGAGGTGCAGGCGCTGCTGCGGGCGGCGCCGGTGGCCGGCAGTCCCGAGCTGGGCGCGGCCTTCGTCGAGCTGGTCGACCCGATCCGCTACCCGGCCGGCGGCCTCACCGACGCGCAGGTCGCCGAGATCCGCCGCATCAAGGCGCGGGTCGAGCGCGAGCGGCTGCCCCGCGGCGCCGACCCCGCCACCCACACCAAGCTCGGCCGCGGCGGGCTGGCCGACGTCGAGTGGACCGTCCAGCTGCTGCAGCTCCAGCACGCCGCGGACGTGCCCGCGCTGCGCCGGCCCTCGACCGTCGACGTGCTGGCCGAGCTGTCCGCGCACGGGCTGCTGGCGACCGAGCAGGCCGAGGCGCTGCGCGAGGCGTGGGAGCTGGCCACCCGGGCGCGCAACGCCGTCTTCCTGGTCCGCGGCCGGCCCAGCGACCAGCTGCCCCGGCCGGGCCTGGAGCTGGCCGGCGTGGCCCGGGCCAGCGGCGCCGGCCCCGACGTCGACCCCGGGCAGTTCCTCGACGACTACCGGCGCACCACCCGGCACGCGCGGACGGTCGTCGAGCAGGTCCTCTACGGCCGGCCCGCCGGCTGACCGCCGCGTGTGCGGGTTGCGCGGGCGGGGCACGCTGGGGGAGTGAGTGCAGCCCTGCCCGCCGACGACCCGACCGACGACACGCCGACCGACCCGGTGGCCGACGGCGCCGCCACCATCACGCCCTACCGCGACGGGCCGCTGATCGTGCGCGGCGACTTCCGCCTGGTCGACCAGGACGGCACCGAGATCGACCCCGGGCGCCGGACGGTGGCGCTGTGCCGCTGCGGCAAGTCCGGTGTCAAGCCGTTCTGCGACGGCACCCACAAGCGCTCGGGCTTCTCCGCGCCGAGCGCGCCGAGCCGGCCGCGCCCGGCCGCGGCGATCCGCCGGCAGGACACCGCCGACCAGCCGGGGACCCGCCCCGCCTGAGAGAGGACCTCGTCCTCCCCACCCCCCGCGAGCCCAGGGCGCGCCCCGGGACGAGGCCGCCCCGAGTCGTGACAGCGGTGGGAGGGCGGGGTCCTTCCTCAGGCCCGGGCGTCGATGGAGCGGGCCATCCGGACCTGCTCCTCGAGGACGTCGTCGATCCGGGCCTGGACGGCGTCGAGCCGGCCGATGACCTCGCTGGTGGCGTGGATGCCGGCGGTGACCTGCTCGCTGCTGGCCTGGATGCCGGCGATCTGGTCCGACACCCGCTGGGTGGCCGCGGCGGTCTCGCGGGCGAGGTCCTTCACCTCGCTGGCCACGACGGCGAAGCCGCGGCCGGCCTCACCTGCCCGCGCGGCCTCGATGGTGGCGTTGAGCGCCAGCAGGTTGGTCTGGTCGGCGATGCCGGAGATGATCCGGATGACCTCGCCGATGGCCGTCGACGCCTCGCTGAGCGCTGCCACCTCGGAGGTCATGGTGGAGGCCTGGGCGACGGCGTTGTCGGCCACCTGACCGGCCGCCGACGCCGCCTCGCGCAGCCGGGTGACGCTGTCGAGCAGCTCGCGCGAGCGCTGCGCGTCGGCCTCGGCCCGGCGCAGGGCGTCCAGGCGCTGGGACACCATGTGCTGGACGTTGCGCACGGCCGAGGCGCGGGACTCGGACACGTGCACCGGCCCGGTCGCGACGAACTCCATCGTGCCGACGACCCGCCCGCCGACGGTGACCGGGAAGCAGATGCCGGAGCGCAGGCCGGCCCGCTGCGCGGCCTGCACCCGCGTGCACTCGCGCATCTCGGCCAGGTCGCGGACGGCGACCAGGTCGCGCGCCTGCAGGGCACGGCCGGGCAGGCCCACCCCGGCGGCAGCGGCGCCGGTCCGGGTCGCGCGCCGGTACTCCTCGGCCACCTCGCCGGACTCGTGGGTGCAGCGCAGGACGCCCGCCTCCTCGTCCAGCGACCAGAACGCGGCGTGGGCCCAGCCGAAGGCGGTCCGCACGGTCTCCAGCGCGGTCGTCAGCGCCGAGGACTCGTCGGCGGCCTCGCCGATCCGGGTGACCACGGTGGTGACGGCCGCCCGGTCCTCGAGGCTCTCCTGCAGCGCCGCGGTGGCCAGGGCGGCCGCGCGCATCGAGGCGAACAGCCGGTGGATGGACTCCCACTTCTCGGTCCGGGAGCCGAAGAACGGCAGCTGCCCGCGGGAGTGGTACTCGACGACGGCGGTGACCACGCCGTCGTCGACCGCCGGGATGAAGCAGCCCTCCCGGACACCGGCGGCCCACGCCGCCTGCCAGCGCGGGTCGGCGCCACGGGCCGCGGGGGCGCCGTCGAGGTGCACGGCCCGCCGCTCGCGCACCGCCCTGCCGCCGGTCGCCTCGGGGAGCCGGTCGGCACCCGGCCAGCCGACGCCCGCCGACGCCGCCAGGGGGCCGTTGTCGTAGGCGAGGGCGAACGAGCCGTCGTCCCCGGGCGCCCACACGGCGCCGTAGTCCAGGCCGCAGGCCTCGGTGATCGTGCGCACCACCGCCATGTGGGCGTCCAGCGGCGTCCGCACCCCGGCGTCCAGGGCGGCGACCACCGCCTCGAGGGTCTCGATGTCGCGCGGCATCGGCGGGGGCGCCACCGTGCTCACGGGAGCCGGGTCGGTGCGCCGCCACATGGGGATCCTCCGGTCGTCGGGGACCGGCAGCGTCGTCACCGCGGTCCTGCGTCCTGCAGAGCTTCGGCAGGGCGCGACCGATGTCGAGCCGGCACGCTGGACCACCTCGCTGCAGGGCCGCCACGAGCTGGCGAGTGGCGGAGGGCAGCGGGGTCCTCCGTCAGGCGGCGAGCGCCGCGGTGTCCCGCAGGGCGGAGCGCCCCGCCTCCCACTCGCCCAGCAGGTACCGGGCGGCCAGCCCGTCGAGGGCCAGCGAGCAGGCGGCGCCGAAGAGCACGTCCGCGGCCAGCGCGGGGTCCTCGGACACCAGCGAGCCGCACATGTCCACCGAGGCGATCTGCTCGTGGACGGCGTCGGCCTCCACGTGCTCGTCGTAGAAGACGGTCGTGGACTCGTCGTGCCCGAGGCGGCGCAGCCCGGCGGAGTAGCGGCGGCTGGGCTCCGACGAGGTCATCTCCACGCAGGCCAGGTGGCCCAGCGCCGCGGCCCGCCACCGCCGGTGCAGGCCGAACAGCGACATGGTGTTCACCGAGGTGAAGGCCACGGCGGGGGCGTCGTCCCACAGGGCGCCGTAGGTGGCGTCCAGGCCGAGGTCGGTCATCATCCCGGCGAACAGCTCGCTGTGCATGCGCCCGGGGGTGCCGCCGCCGTACTCGTCGGCCTGGATCTCCACCATCGCCGCCTTGGCCCGCCCGTGCAGCCGCGGGATGGCGAAGGTGTGCGGGTCGCCCTCCTTGAGGTGGTAGACCGACCGGAGGGTCAGGTACTCGCGCCACTGCTCGGGGGTGCCGTGCCGGGCCATGTGCCGCGACAGCGACGGGCCGTCGTCGGCGGCGATCAGCGCGGTCAGCTGCACGTCGATCGGCTCGTCCGTCGGGGTCCGGGTGCCGGTCAGCTCCTGCAGGGCCGCGGTGTGCCGCCGCTCGAGGTGCGCGCGCAGCGTGAGCAGCGCGGGGTCCCACTCGAGCGCGTCGTCGACGTCGTCGAACCCCCGGTAGTGCAGCTCGTAGCAGACCGCGAGCGCCAGCTGCAGGTCGTCGTCGTGCAGCGGGTCGGCGGTGGCCTCCGCCGTGCGGGCGGCCAGGTCGACGGTGCCGGGGGAGACGGGACCGGCGAGGAGGTCGTCGCGGAGGGCCGCGCTCAGGGGGCCCCGGGGCTCGGGCAGACGCATGCACGGGGCCATGCCCCGTACTGGCCCTTCTGATGCACCGTGCACGATGTGATGCCGCGCCGGGTAAGGGCTGCCCATGGCAGAGCTCCGCGACCGCGTCGTCCTCGTCACCGGCGGCAGCGCCGGCATCGGCCGCGCCACCGTGGCCCGCCTCGCCGGCGCCGGGGCCCGGGTGGTCACCTGCGCCCGGGACGGCGACCGGCTGGCCGAGGCGGTGGCCGGCCTGCCCGGGGTCACCCCGGTGGTCGCCGACGTCGCCGACGGCACCGACCGGGAACTGCTGGTGCGGCGGGCCGTCGAGGCCCACGGCCGGCTCGACGCCGTCGTCCTCAACGCGGGCCTGGCCTACGCGGCGCTGGTCGAGGACACCCCGGGCGACGTCGTCGAGGGGATGGTGGCCACCAACCTCACCGGCGTCGTCGAGCTGAGCCGGCTGGCGCTCCCGCACCTGCTCGCGTCGGCCGCGGAACGCGGGCGAGGCGACCTGCTCGTCGTCAGTTCCTCGGGCGGGCTGTCCCAGGTGCCGCCGCTGACGGTCTACTCGGCCACCAAGGCCGGTGTGCAGGGCTTCGTCGCCGGGCTGCGGCGCGAGGTGACCGCCCGCGGCGTCCGCGTGCACACCGTCATGCCGGGGCCGGTGGCCACCGAGTGGATGGCCCGCGGCCACGGCTCCGCACCGGCCTCCGACGCCGACGCCCGCGGGCGGCTCACCCCCGGCATCGCGACCGAGCAGGTCGCCGGGGCCGTCGCCCGGTGCCTGACGTCGTACTGGTCCCGGTCGGTGGCGGTCCCGCGGGTCATGGGCCTGGCCCGGCTCGGCGAGGTGTTCCCGGTCAACCGGGTGCTGGACCTCGTGGTGTCGCGGCAGACCGACCGCATCCGGGCGATCTCGGCGCGCATGGTCGACGAGCGCACCGGCTGACCGCGCGCGGACCGACGGCGGACAGGAGGATCCCGGCGTGCCCTTCGACCCACCGTCGGCGGTCCTGCGGACCGCCGGCGCCGACGGCTGGACGCTGGTCGAGCCGCTGTCCTACGTCGGCAGCCGCGACCGCTTCGTCGTCCCCGCCGGCTTCCGCACCGACCTGGCCACCGTGCCGCGGCCGGTGCTGTGGCTGGTCCCCCCGGCGGGCCGCTACACGCTGGCCGCGGTGCTGCACGACTGGCTGTGCACGGTGGGCATCCGCACCGGCGCGGTGACCTCGCGGCAGGCCGACGGGATCTTCCGACGGGTCATGCGCGAGGCCGGCGTCCCGGTGCTGCTGCGCTGGCTGATGTGGACCGGCGTCCGCTGGGGTGCCCTCGCCGACGCCGAGCGGCGGCCCGGCTGGTGGATCAGCGCGCCCGGCGTGCTGGCCGTCTCGCTGCTGGCCGCGCCGCTGGTGCTGCCGTCGGTGCTGCTGGTGCCCGGGCTGCTGGTCTACGCCGCCGCCGAGCGGCTGGTGTCGGGGGAGGACTGGGGACGGGCCTGGTCGCGGGCTGCGCGACGCCCGACGGACGACGAGGCTGCCGTTCATGACTGACGCCTCCGGCCCGCCCTTCCGCGCCGACCACGTCGGCAGCCTGCTGCGCCCGCCCGCGCTGCTCGGGGCGCGCGCCCGGCACGCCGCCGGGGAGATCGACGCCGCCGAGCTGCGCGCCACCGAGGACGAGGCGATCGCCGACGTGGTCCGGCTGCAGGGCGACGTCGGTCTGCGCACCGCCACCGACGGCGAGTTCCGCCGCGCCTCGTGGCACATGGACTTCATCTACGCGATCGACGGGATCAGCAAGGTCGCCGGCGAGGACATCGTCGTCCACTTCCGGAACGCCGACGGGACGATCGACTTCACACCGGCCGGGCTGCACGTCGACGGGCCGCTGTCGATCGACGAGCCGATCTTCGGGGCGGACTTCGCCTACCTGCAGGGCCAGGTCTCCGAGCGGCAGACGGCGAAGCTGACCATCCCCTCGCCCTCGATGGTCCACTACCGCGGGGGCGCGGCCGCGATCGACCCGGCCGTGTACCCCGACGAGGACGCCTTCTGGGACGCGCTGTCGGCCGCCTACGCGCAGCAGGTGCGCGGGATCGCCGCGGCCGGCTGCACCTACCTGCAACTGGACGACACCAGCCTGGCCTACCTCAACGACCCCGCGCAGCGCGCCGAGCTCGCCGCGCAGGGCCGCGACGCCGAGCACCAGCACGAGCGCTACATCCGGCAGATCAACGCCGCGCTGGCCGGCCGCCCGGACGGCCTCACGGTCACGACGCACATGTGCCGGGGCAACTTCCGCTCGTCCTGGGTGGCCGAGGGCGGCTACGACTTCGTCGCCGAGGCGCTGTTCGGCGGCCTGGAGGTCGACGGGTTCTTCCTCGAGTACGACGACGCCCGCTCCGGTGGCTTCGAGCCGCTGCGCTTCGTGCCGCCGGGCACGCGGGTCGTCCTGGGCCTGGTGACGACGAAGCGGCCGGAGCTGGAGAGCAAGGACGCCCTCAAGCGGCGCATCGACGACGCCGCGCGGTACGTGCCGCTCGAGCAGCTCGCGCTCTCGCCGCAGTGCGGGTTCTCCTCGACCGTCGAGGGCAACGCGCTCACCCGCGACGAGCAGGTCGCGAAGCTGGCGCTGGTGGTCGAGACCGCCCAGGAGGTCTGGGGGTGAGGACCTCGGCCCCCTCGTAGGGCCCCGCCGCGAGCCCGCGAGCGGTGCGGGGCAACGGGCCCTCGATCACGGGCCGGTCACGACCGGGGCCCGTGCTGGGCGGACGGGCCGGCGGCTGACATGCTCCCAGCGTCTACCAGGACAGCGTCGTCCGGGCGCTGTCTGTGCTCGTAGGGAGGGCGCCCGTGTCCACCACCGTCAGCAGGTCCGACACCGACGGAGGGCCACCCGGAGGGACCGGCCGCCGGGCGTCGCTCAAGACCGTCCTCGTGTGGTCCGCTGTGTCGATCGTCGGCGCCGTGGCCTGGACCGTGCTCGCCCTCTCGCGCGGTGAGACGGTCTCGGCGCTGTGGATCCTGTTCGCCGCACTCTGCTCGTACGCGATCGCCTACCGCTTCTACTCCCGGTTCATCGCCTACCGGGTGCTCAGGGTCGACGACCGGCGGGCCACACCGGCGGAGCGGCTGCACAACGGCATCGACTTCGACGTGACCGACCGGCGGGTGCTCTTCGGGCACCACTTCGCCGCGATCGCCGGCGCCGGACCGCTGGTCGGCCCGGTGCTCGCCGCGCAGATGGGTTACCTGCCGGGGACCATCTGGATCGTCGTCGGCGTCATCTTCGCCGGCGCCGTCCAGGACATGGTCGTCATGTTCTTCTCGATGCGCCGCAACGGGAAGAGCCTCGGCCAGATGGTCCGCGAGGAGATCGGGATCGTGGGCGGCATCGCGGCGCTCATCGCCGTCTTCGCCATCATGATCATCATCTTGGCGGTGCTCGCGCTCATCGTCGTCAACGCACTCGCCGAGTCGCCGTGGGGCGTGTTCTCCATCGCCCTGACCATCCCCATCGCCCTCTTCATGGGTGTCTACCTGCGCACGATCCGTCCGGGACGGGTGCTGGAGGCCACCGCCATCGGCGTCGTCCTCCTGCTGGCGGCGGTCATCGGCGGCGGCTACGTCGAGGAGATGGGACTGGCCGAGACGCTGACGCTGTCGAAGGAGTGGCTGGTCCTCGCCCTCGTCGTCTACGGGTTCGTCGCCTCCGTGCTGCCGGTGTGGCTGCTGCTCACCCCCCGCGACTACCTGTCGACGTTCATGAAGGTCGGCGTGATCGTGCTGCTCGCCATCGGTCTGCTGCTCGCCCGGCCGGTGCTGCAGGCCGAGGCGGTGACCGACTTCGCCCGGGAGGGGACCGGCCCCGTCTTCGCCGGGTCGCTGTTCCCGTTCGTCTTCATCACCATCGCCTGCGGCGCACTGTCCGGCTTCCACGCGCTGATCTCGTCCGGGACGACGCCGAAGATGGTGGCCAAGGAGAGCCAGGTCCGCCTCATCGGCTACGGCGGCATGTTGATGGAGTCCTTCGTCGCCATCAGCGCGCTCATCGCCGCCGTCGTCATCGACCAGGGTCTGTACTTCGCGATGAACGCCCCGGCCGGTGTGACGGGCGGCACCCCGGAGACGGCGGCGGCCTACGTCAGCGGGCTGGGGTTCCCCACCTCGGCGGAGGATCTCGCCGCGGCCTCGGCGGCGGTGCAGGAACCGAGCCTGATCTCGCGCACCGGCGGTGCGCCGACCCTGGCCGTGGGCATCGCCAACATCCTGTCCCAGGCGTTCGGCACCGGGATGGCGGCCTTCTGGTACCACTTCGCGATCATGTTCGAGGCGCTGTTCATCCTGACCGCCGTCGACGCCGGCACGCGGGTCGGGCGGTTCATGCTCCAGGACACGATCGGCAACGTCTGGAAGCGCTTCGGTGACCTGTCGTGGCGGCCCGCGAACATCATGGCCAGTGCGGCGGTGGTCGGGCTGTGGGGCTACATCCTCTACGTCGGGGTGACCGACCCCCTGGGCGGCGTGAACCAGCTCTTCCCGCTGTTCGGCATCGCCAACCAGCTGCTGGCCGCGATCGCGCTGACCCTGGTGACGGTGCTGCTGATCAAGCACGGGAAGGTGCGCTACGCCTGGGTCACCGCCATCCCGCTGGCCTGGGACCTCACGGTGACGATGACGGCGAGCTGGCAGAAGGTGTTCTCGGGCGACCCGAGGGTCGGCTACTTCACGCAGCGCCAGCTCTACGCCGATGCCCTGGAGCGAGGCGAACTGCTGGCTCCGGCGCAGGACGTCGACCAGATGGAGCAGGTCGTCTACAACTCGACGCTGAACGGGGTGCTGCAGGCGGTGTTCGCGCTGCTGACCCTGGTCGTGGTCGTCAACTCGGTCGTCGTGATCGCCCGCGCCCTGCGGGCCGGCGGGCCGGTCCCCACCACCGAGGAGCCGGCCGTGCCGTCGTCCATCGTGGAGCCGTCGGGGCTGTTCGCCACCGCGGAGGAGAAGCGCGTGATGGCCGAGCAGGAGCGGATGGTCGGCGCGGGTGCGCGGGGCCAGGGCACCTTCACGGAGGAGGGTCCGTCCCGGTGACCGCCGCCTGGACCGTCCGCGAGGCCGCCGTCCGGACCTGGCGCGGGGTGCGCTGGTACCTGCGCGAGTGCAGCGGGGAGGCGCGCTGGGACGACCACCTGCGGCACTGCGCCGAGCACGGCCACGAGCCGATGAGCCGGCGGGAGTTCGAGCGGCGGCGCGCCGACGAGCGGGAGCGCAACCCCGTCAGCCGCTGCTGCTGAACCGGACGACCGCGGCCCCCTGCCCACGGGTGTGGGCAGGGGGCCGCGGTCCGTGGGCCCGGTGGCTCAGGCCGCGTAGTTCACGTGCACGTGGTCGAAGTGGTTGGCCGTGACGCTGCCGCGGTCCTCCATCTGCTTCCAGGAGCCGGTCGGCGAGCTGAGGATCTGCTGCTCCCAGATGACGTAGTCCACGCCGAGCTCGTCCCAGTGGTCGATGTGGTACTGGACGATCGCGTCGCCGAGGGCGGCGTCGGTCAGGACCATGTAGTCCAGCGCCAGGCCGGAGGGGTGGCCCTTGGGGTCGACGGCGCTGGCGCGGGTGCCGCCGAGGGTGATCGAGCCGGCGCCCGGCACGGCTGCGACGACGGCGTCCGCCGCGGCCTGGACCTGCGGCTGGACACTGCCGGCGCTGTTGGTGATGCGCGCGACGGCGGCAGCGGCCGTCTGGACGACGGGGGCCGACGTGGTCGACGGGGCCGACGTGCCGGCGGTCGTCGTCGTGGCGGCGGGGGCCGCCTCGGCCGGAGCGGCGGGGGCCGGCTGCGCCGGAGCGGCCTGCTCGGCCCCGGAGGTGGTCAGCACCAGTCCCGGCGTGAGGCTGTTCGGGTTGCTGCCGATGACGTCGACGTTGCGCTGGTACAGCTCGCGCCACGACTCGCTGTGGGCGGCGGCGATCTCGCGCAGCGTGTCGCCCCGCTCGACCGTGTAGTCGCCCCCCGCGGCGTGGCGGCCGTAGGTGTCGGCGCGGTCCCGGTCGCCGCGGTCGCCCGCGTCGTCCTGGCCGGTCGCCGGGGCGGCGACCGGCTGCTCGGCGGCGGCCGGCTGCTCGGCGGCGGGCGCCGGCGCGGACGTCCCGGCGGCGGCCGGGGTGGTGCCCTCGGTCAGTCGCGCCCCGCAGGTCGGCCAGGCGCCGATGCCCTGCCCGGCGAGGACGTTCTCGGCGATCGCGACCTGCTGGGCGGGGGTCGCCAGGTCGGCGCGGGGCGCGAGCTCGGTGCCCCCGTAGCCGGCCCAGGTCGCCTGGCTGAACTGCAGCCCGCCGTAGTAGCCGTTGCCGGTGTTGATGCTCCAGTTCCCGCCCGACTCGCACTGGGCGACGCCGGTCCAGTCGTGGGTGGGAGCGGCGGCCGCCGCCGGGGAGCCGAGGACACCGAGCCCGACGGCGGTGGCGCCGGCTGCGACGGGGGCCTTGGCGAGGACCTTCTTGGTGCGGACGTAGCGGGGTGCGCGGTGCTTGGCCATGAGTGGTCTCCGATCACCGCCGGCGAGGTGAGCTGTCGGGTTCGGGCGATCGGTGCCCGGCCGCGGGACGCGGCTTCACCCCGAGGCGCGCAGGCCGCAGGGCCGTGGCGCGCCGTGGACGTGGGTCCCCCACCCCTGCCCTGGGATCGGTGGAAGGCAGCCGGTGGGCAGGGTTTGGCGGTCCGGCGCCGCGCTCCCTTTAGCTGAGCGCAGCCAAGAAGCTACGTTCCGTCATGTCAGTTGTCGCCGTGACGCCGGTCACACCCGGGTCCCCCGGATCGCCGTCGGCGCGGCGTGACTGGTCAGCGGTCCGTCCGCGATCGGGTGCGTGGCGCAGGCCACGTCCACTGGACCGGCCCGGACACGCTTCGTCCCACGTGCCCCAGGAGTGTCCCGGCGCCCCAACGGGGGTCAGGTCGGGTGGGCGCGGTGCCGACTCTGAGAGCACGTTCCCGAGGCCCGCGGGCCCGTCCGAGGAGTGCCCATGCCGTCGTCCCACGACCCGAGCCGCCGCCTGACCGAGCTGCGCGCCGGCATGTCCGTCCTGACCAGTGCCGCCGCCGACCTCGGCGTCGGCAGCCAGACCGAGGTCCGCGTGCTGGCCGACGGCCGGCTCTGGCTGGCCGAGCAGCAGGTCGCGGTGAGCGCCGCCGACGTCTACCAGGCCGCCCGCGGGCTGGTCGCCGCCCAGCTCGACGCCATCGCGCAGGTCTCCGGCCAGCCGGTCGAGGACCACGCGTTGGCGTGGCTGGTGACGCTGCAGACCAACGAGGTCATGGTCGGCCTCGAGGACGAGGCCGCCGCCTTCGACGCCGCCCTCGACGCCCCGGCTCTCGACGGCCCCGCCTTCGACACCGCCGCGCTGGAGGACGACGCCGCCTGACGCGCTCCCGGGGCGGCGCGCGGTGGTGCCGGCACTCAGGGCAGCACGTTCGGACCCGCGTGCGCCGGGCGCGGCTGCTCCTCGGAGTAGGGGCGGATGGCGATCAGGGCGACGTCGTCGGCCGCCCCGCCCTCCGGGATCAGCGTGGCGACGATGCGGTCGCACAGGCCCTCGAGGTCGAGGTCCGTGCTCCCGGCGAGCAGCGCGGTCAGCCGCGCCATGCCGCTGTCGAGGTCGCGGACGGCCGGACGCGCGGGCCCGCCGACGGAGGGGGACGGTCCCGGGGGCGTCCCGGGGGCGGGATCGTGCTGCTCCAGCAGCCCGTCCGTGTAGAGCAGCAGGGTGGACCGCACCGGCAGGGTCAGCTGGTGCTCCGGCCGGGGCCGGTGCGGGTCGACCCCCAGGGGGAAGCCCACCCGGTCGGTGAGGACGTCGACCCTGCCGTCCGGGTGCAGCAGCAGCGGTGGCGGGTGGCCGGCCGAGCTCCAGGTGATCGACCGGTCGACGGCCGGGCGGTCGGCGTGGAAGCGCTGGACCCGGGCGACCAGGGCGGTGGCGAACACGTCGTGCCCGAGGGTGTCGCTGGCGACGTCGACGGCGGTGAGGACCTCGGCCGGACCGGCCGTCCCGGTGTGACCGGCCATCCGCAGCATGGTGCGCAGCTGGCCCATCGTGGCCGCGGCCGTGATGTCGTGACCGGCGACGTCGCCGATGACCAGGCTGGTGGTGCGCGCGGCGTCGAGGTAGGCGTCGTACCAGTCCCCGCCGACCAGCTGCGCGTCCTCGGCGGGCAGGTAGCGGGAGGCCAGCTGCAGGTGGTCCGGTTGGGGGAGCAGCGGGGGCAGCAGCGCCCGCTGCATGGTCTCCGAGACCGCCTTCTCGAAGGAGGCGACCCGCGCGGTCTCGACCACCAGGCCCGCGCGGGTCATCAGCGCGGTGACCAGCTCGCGCTCGCGCTCGCCGTAGGGCGGCGCGCCCCGCAGGCGGCCGACGGTGAGGACCGCGACCACCTCGCCGCGGCGGATCACCGGCGCGACGAGCGCGCTGCGCACGTCCAGCAGGCGGACCGCGTCCTGCTGGGCGGCGGTCAGGCCCGCCGCCTCCGGCAGGTCGATCAGCTCCACCTGCCCGGTGACCGCGACGTGTCCCGGGCCGGTGGCCTCGCCGACGCGGCGGCCGGCGCGGTCGATCCACGCGCGCAGGGCCGGCAGCGCCGCCGGGTCGCGGTGCTGGGACGCCACCGGCAGGAGGCCGCCGTCGCGGCCGACGGTGCACACGTAGGCGAAGTCGCCGAGGTCGGGGACGGCGAGGGCGACCAGCGCCTGCCACACGTCGCCCGGGGCCAGGTCGGCGGTGAGCAGGTCGCTGATGCGGGCCAGCAGACCGGCTCGCTGCGCCTCGGCCCGCGCGCTGGCCCGGGCCTGCTCGGCCTCGAGCGTGGCGACGCGGAGGGCGACCTCGCGGGAGGCGATCGCGGCCAGCTCGTCGAGCAGCTGGACGTCCTCGGCCGTCCACCGGTGCACCGTGGTGTCGACGACGCAGAAGCTGCCCAGGACCTGCCCGTCGGGCAGCCGGACCGGGAACCCGGCCCACGCCCGTACGCCCATGCCGGTGATCGAGGGGTTGCCGGCGGTGCGCTCGTCGGCGGTCACGTCGGCCAGCGCCAGCGGCTCCCCGTCGAGCACGTACTGGCAGAAGGACTCCTCGACCGTGTTCTCCGTCGGGCTCCCGGGCGGCAGGCCCTGACTGCTCAGCCAGTAGGAGCGGGCGTCGTCCACCACGGTCATGAAGGCCAGCGGCGCGCCGGTCAGCCGCTGCGCGATCCGGGTGAGCCGGTCGAAGGACTCCTCCCCCTCGGCGTCGAGCAGCTGCGTCAGGCGTACCGCGGCCAGCCGCCCGGGGTCCGCCGCGACATCGCGGCCCGTGGCAGGTCCACCGTCACGGGCGTCGCGAGCGCACACGCCCCCCATCCTGCACGGGACGGTGGCCCGCAACCCGGTGTCGCCGGGACCAGCTCCTGAGACCTGCCACTCCCCGTGCCCGTGCTCACCTCCGGCGTAGTCCGGGCCGGGACGGGTACAGGAACCGGATCGGCCGGTCAGAGAGACGGCGGCGGCTCGGTCCACGGCTGGCGGACCGGTGACCACGACGGGGGACCACGCGTTGGACGTGCACGGCACCGCCGCCGACGGCGGACACCGCGAGACCGGCGCCGCTGCGCCGGGCCTCGTGCACGACGCCCTGCTCTACGACACCGTCGAGCAGGTGGCCACCGTCGCCTCCACGTGGCTCCGTGACGGCCTGGCCGCTGGGGACGCCGCCGTCATCGCCACCGCCCCGGAGACCACCGGTCCGGTGCGCGAGGCCACCGGCGACGACCCGCGGGTGATGGTCGTCGACCGGCACGCCCTGTACCGGTCCCGCACGCCCACGGCGATCGCGACGATCCGCCGCTTCGCCGCCGAGCACGCCGCCCCCGGACGGCGCGTCCGCGTCGTCGGGGAGGTCGACTTCGGCACCACGGTCACCGACTGGCGGGAGTGGCAGGCCTACGAGGCGGTCCTCAACACCGCCTTCGCTCCCTTGCCGCTGTGGGGGCTGTGCGTGTTCAGCTCCCGGCTGCCCGAGCCGCTCGTGGCCACCGCCCGGCAGACCCACCCGCGACTGCTGGCCGCGGACGCAGTGGTCGCCAACCCCGACTACGTCGACCCGGCCGCCTACCTGCGCGCCCTGCCGGTGCCCGACGAGCCGCTGGAGACGACGCCGCCGGCGCTGGTCGACGACGACGTCGCCGACTTCGCCGGGCTGCGGCACGCCGTCCGTGCGCACCTCGACACCGTCGACGGCCCGGCCGACGTGCTCGAGGACTTCCTCATGGCCGTGGACGAGATCGCGTCCAACGCCGTCCGGCACGGGAGGCCACCTGCCGGGTTGCGGCTGTGGACGGCGCCCGGCCGGCTGGTGTGCACCATCCGCGACTCCGGGCGGGGCCTCGACGACCCGTTCGCCGGCTACGGGCCGGCGCACGGCGAAGACCTCTCCCACGGCGGCATGGGCCTGTGGCTGGCCCGCCAGCTGTGCGACCACGTCGCCATCCGCCGTGAGGAGCGGGGCACCAGCGTGCGGCTGTCCACCCGGTGGGCCTGACGCCGGGCCACGTCCCCGGAGCCCGCCCCGGCCCGCTCACGCGTGCGGCCCGGCATCCCCCCGGCCGTGGCTGCCAGGGTCGCCGGGACCGCGGCGGTCCTCCCGCGCTTGGACTCCCCGACCTCTGGGCACGGACCGGGGACGGCGCGGTGAGCCGCCGGCAGCCCGGCGCGCCCAGGTCCGGCGGTTCGACAGCCAGCCGCCGGACCGCCGGCTGCACTGATCGGGCGATCGGGCCGGTGCGTTCACTACGTTGGGTGGATGAACCCGAGCGCCGGCGACGCACGGCAGCACCTCGGCGACGCCATGAGCCGGGTCGCTCGGCAGCTGCAGGAGGAGCACGGCGACGTCGAGGCGACGCTGCAGGGGATCACCGCCTCGGCCGTCGCGACCGTGCCGAACGCCGAGGAGTGCAGCATCAGCTACGTGGTCGGCCGCAGGAAGGTCGAACCGCGCGCCTCGACCAGTGATCTACCCAGGCAGGTCGACGAGCTGCAGAACCGCCTCGGCCAGGGACCCTGCCTGGACGCGGTCTGGGAGCAGTTGGTCGTCCGGGTCGACGACGTCGGCGCGGAGGACCGCTGGCCGGCGTTCACGCGGGAGGCCTCGGCGCTCGGGATCGGCAGCATGATGTGCTTCCAGCTGTTCGTCTCCGGCGACCAGCTCGGCGCGATGAACCTGTACTCGCACACCCCGGGCGCCTTCGACGACGAGGGACTGCAGATCGGGCAGATGTTCGCCAGCCACGCCGCCGTGGCGCTGGCCGGTGCCGAGCACGAGCAGAACCTGCGCCGGGCCATCGACAGTCGCGACCTCATCGGCCAGGCCAAGGGCATCCTCATCGAGCGGTACGGCCTGACCGCCGACCAGGCCTTCGGGGTGCTGGCCCGGATCTCCCAGGAGACCAACCGCAGGCTCGTCGACATCGCCCTGGAGCTCAACGACACCGGAGCCGTACCCAGCGGGGAGCGCGGGCCCGACTGAACGGCCCGTCCCGCCGCACCGTCGAGTGGAGGCGTCGGGTCAGCCCAGTGCGGCGGTGACCGCTTCCTCCGCGCGCCGGCGGGCGGAGCCGTCGCCTTCCACGAGCGCGGAGACCACGGACCCGTCGATCAGCGCGACCAGCGTGGCCACGTCCGCGCCCGAGCGCCCGCAACGGTCCAGCGACTCCGCCAGCGCGGCGTCGATCCTGGCGCGGGCGCTCCGGAGGACGGGGCGCAACGCAGGATGTCTCCCGCAGGCGAGGAACCGCTCGTAGAGGGAGTGCAGCTCCTCGTCGCTGTGCCGTCCGGGGCCCAGGACGACGTCGACGACGTGCCCGGCCGTGGCGGCGGCCGAGCGCGCTCTCCGGGGGAGGGCGGCGACCGCCTGCTCGACCTCCGCGACCTCGGCCCGGACCACCTGCTCGACCGCCGCGGTCCGCAGGTCGTCGAGGCTGTCGAAGTAGTAGGTGGTCGCGGCCAGGGGGAGCTCGGACGCGGCGGCGACGGCGCGGTGGGACAGCGCGTCGAGTCCGTCGGTCAGCACCAGCCGTGCGGCCGTCTCGACGATGGCGGCGCGGCGGGCCTGGCCCTTGGCCGTCACCCCGGTCATCAGTGCGCGGCGGACGGAGCGAGCTGCAGCGCGAGCACCCCGCCGAGGATGAGGAGGATCGCCACGATCCGCACGGTCGTGACCGGATCGCCGAGGAAGAACATCCCGACCAGTGCCGTGCCGCCCGCGCCGATGCCGGTCCACACCGCGTAGGCCGTCCCCACGGGGAGCGTCTTCAGTGCCAGGGACAGGAGCGCGAAGCTGGCCGCGGCGCAGGCGGTGAAGGAGACCGTCCACCACAGGCGGGTGAAGTTCTCCGACTGCTTCAACGACACCGCGAAGGCGGTCTCGAAGAGCCCGGCGACGACGACGAGGGCCCAGGCCACGTCACACCTCCTACACGGAACGACAATTAGTACGACCGTACCAGAAGATTGGGACGGTCGTACCTGAACCGCTGTTCACGGGCCTCGTGACGACGCTTCCGTCCTCCCGGTCCCGCGGTTCTCACCCACTGCCCTCCTCGGCGATGAGCTCGGCGACCTCGTCGGGCATCTCCGAGCAGTCGTCGTCGGTGTCCGGCTGGTCCCCGGCGAGTCCCTCGACGCCGGCGTCCTCGACCGGTTGGAAGCCCTTCTCCGCGATGTGCCGCGGTACCCGGTTCTGCGCGTTGACGACGTGCGAGCGCGACAGCCAGCCGAGGCCGTCGTCCACCTGGAAGTCGAGCCCGCCGCCGGGCGCCCGCTGGACGTGGCCCGGGGAGGGCAGCAGTCCGACCAGCTGCACGGCCTGGTCGACGGTCAGCGTGGACGGCGGGGTGTCGAAGTAGTACCAGCTGGCCGAGCAGATGCCGTAGACCCGCGGACCCAGCTGCGCGTGGTTGACGTACAGCTCGAGCATGCGGCGGTCGTCGAGCACCAGTGCCAGCTCCACCGACAGGCCGGCCTCGACCGCTCTGCGCCAGGCGCTCATCTCCTGGTTGAGGAAGAGGTTCTTGGCCACCTGCTGCGGGATGGTCGACCCGGACGGGTCCTCCTCGCCGCGCAGGTGCGCCTCGGCGCGGCCGGAGAGCTCGTCCCAGGTGAAGGCGCCGTCGCGGTAGGGGAGTGACTGGTCCTCGTGCGCGATGACGGCGGCGAGGAAGTTGCGCGACACGTGCTCGACCGGGACCGACTGCTGGATGGCGCCCTGGTCGTTGGCCAGCATGAACGCCGTCGTCGGCGGGTCGATCCAGCGCAGCGACAGCAGGAGCAGCGCCTGCAGCAGGAAGGCGACGACCAGGACGCGGCTCGCGCGGCGCAGCCGTCGACGCCTCCGGCGCTTCGGGACGTCGGGGGGCAGGACCTCGTCCCTGCGCAGCCGGGTGTCCGGACGGTGCGGCTCGTGGGGAGGCGGAGCTCCAGGCGCAGGCGGGGGAGGTGCCGCCCACGGGTCGTCGTACTGCCGGCGCCGGTCGTCGTCGGCCGTCGGCCGTGACGTGCGTCGGGTGGGCCACCGGTCGGTCCACTGCTGCTCGGGCGGGAGGTCGCCGGGCGAGCGGCGGCGCGGCGCGAAGGGCATGCGGTGCTGTCCTCCCGGGGCCGACGGACGGTCCCCGAGGATACGGCGGGGTCGGCGGAGGAACGCTCAGCGACGGTCCGCGCAGCGTCAGGCCGGCGTCGGTGGATCGGCGTGCCTCAGCTGCTCCACGGACGAGCGAGGTCGACCACGCGTCGCGCCCGGGACGCCGACCCAGGCAGTTCAGAGGCTCGCACGGGTGAACGTCACGTGAGTGACTCCGCTGGGGGAGGAGGTGGCCTCCACCCGGTAGTCCTCCTGCAGGTCCTCGAGTCCGTCCCAGAGGCGCACGCCTCGGCCGAGCAGGATCGGGACCACCACGGTGTGCATGTGGTCGACGAGCCCGGCGGCGAGGAAGTCGCGGATCACGGTGGGGCCTCCCCCGATGCGCACGTCCTGGCCGTGTGCGGCCGCGCGGGCCACCTCGAGCGCCTCGGCGGGCGAGGCGTCGATGAAGTGGAACGTCGTGCCGCCCTCCATCTCGATCGACGGGCGAGCGTGGTGGGTGAGGACGAAGACCGGCGTGTGGAACGGTGGGTTGGGCCCCCACGCGCCCTTCCACTCGGGGTCCTCGCGCCATCCGGGGTGGCCGAACTTCCCCGCCCCCATGATCTCGGCGCCGATCCGCGGATCGTGCTGTCGGATGAAGACGTCATCGACGCCGCCGCTGCCGCCGGGCTGCCACCACCGAGTGGCGAACATCCACTCGTGCAGCCTGTCCCCGGCGTGGCCGAAGGGGGCCTCTCTGCTCTGTCCCTCACCGGTGCCGAAGCCGTCGAGTGAGACGGAGAAGTCGTGGACGCGGACGAGTGACATGTCGGTGCTCCTTCGATGGTGCTCAGCGCGTCGGAGAAGAGACCGCTCCGATCGGCCGAGCTCATCGCAGCCCCGCGCAGGACGGCTCGACGCGATCGCGCGGCCCTCGTGGAGGTGTGACGTGCCGGCTC
The DNA here is from genome assembly GCF_041018925.1 of Geodermatophilus maliterrae. Classification (NCBI taxonomy): domain Bacteria; kingdom Bacillati; phylum Actinomycetota; class Actinomycetes; order Geodermatophilales; family Geodermatophilaceae; genus Geodermatophilus; species Geodermatophilus maliterrae. The sequence goes on along the minus strand of NZ_JBFNXQ010000009.1, from coordinate 14,787 downwards.
CGCGCCTGCCGGGCCATCCCGTGCGCGAGGACCTCCCGTGGCCGCCTCTCGCGGTCCCTCTGACGTCCGTGCCGCTGGACGGTGACCGGTCCGGCCTCGTCGTGGTGGACGACCGCGGCAACGCTGGCCGTTGAACGCCGGGAGCAGCGAGCCCACACTGCGGACGAGGTCTCCGCCGAGGAGGTACTGGTGACCCTGTACGGGACGCTCGCCCGGTCCGACCAGCAGACCCTGCGGCTGGCACCGCTGTGGGTGTTCAGCGCACTCGTCGGCCGGACGCGGCTGGAGACCTGGGAGCTGGATGCGCTCTGGGACGCCGTTCGTGCCACGCTCCCGACGACGACTCGGCTCGGGAGCGAGGCGCTCCAGGCGACGCTGGACGATCCCGGCCTCGTGGAGGTGTACGAGCGGGACGGCCGTCCCGTCACCACGGGCCTGCTCGCAGCGGCGACGGTGGCGGCCGGATGCGGCGCCGGTGCCGCGAGATCGGTGAGCTCTGCCCTCCTCGCCGTCGGTGAGGGGATCGCGCGGGCGCGGGGACCGTTCGGTCGCTCCATCAGCCGTCAGGATGCGGACACGCTCGAGTTGCTGGCCGAGATCCTGGACGTGGACGGTGCAGACCCGCACCGGCTGTTCGCGTCCGTCTGATCCCTCGCGACGCCGCAGCCCGACCGCGAGGACGGATCGACCTGGAGCGGCGGGCTGGTGCACGGGTGCGACGTCCCGCAGGGGGGATCCCGCAGCGGAACAGCGAACAGGTCGGAGACGTGTGCTGGTCAGGGCGTCATGTCGTAGGTGATCCACATGGTGCGGGTGGCGTGCTGGTCGTACTTCGCCCGGCCGCGGTAGTTGTCGTCCGCGGTGATCCACCGCACCACGCTCCACCCGTTGACCGCAGCGCGTCCGCGCAGCTCGGCCAGCAGCGCGTCGACGGCCCCACCGCCGCGGTGGTCGGGGTCGATGAACAAGTCGTCGAGGAAGCAGCCGGTGCTGGCCGACAGCGGGCGGGCGAAGGGCCGGTAGTGCGCCAAGCCGGCGACGTCGCCCGTCTCGTCCTCGACCAGCAGGCACCTGACCTCGTGCGCGGGGTCACCGATCCAGGACCACACGGTGGCGGCCGCCGCATCGGACTGCTCGACGCGGTAGAAGTCGGCGTACTGCCGGTACAGGGCCCGCCAGCGCGGCTGGTCCTCCTCGCGCGCATCACGGACCCGCCACCGCCGCCGCACTGCCCTCGACCCGGTCACGGGTAGACCGTAGCGAGCACGGTCACCGGCCGACGATGGCGTGCGTGAGCGCGATCAGCGCCGACGGTGGGCCTGCTCGCAGGAACAGCGAGGGCTCGGCGAGTTCGAGCTCGAGGAGCATCGGAGTCCCCTCGAGGAGGGTGACCACGTTCACCTGGGCGTAGGGCGCCTCTGCAGGGGACGACGAGCGGACGCTGGGGAGGCCACGACCGCTACGTCGGCGATCACCGCAGGGTCGGCGATCACCGCAGGGGGATCCTCTGAGGGACACCGACGGCTGGCTGCTCCGACCCCCGTGAACGTCGCCGGAGCAACTCCGTTCTTCGAGTCGACCCGCTCCGCAGCGGCTCGTTGACGGCCGTCTGCGACGGGAAGGCGACCAATCGCTGAGGTTTCAGCGCGGCTCCGTCTTCGTCAGCAGGCCGTGGCGTTGGTGATCAGATTGCAGCCCGGTTGTCGGCCTTCGGCGTGTCGTCGAATGCGGCGGAGCTTCACGGTCGGCCGGCCTCACCCTCGTCGTGGTGCAGGCTGCTGGGGCAGCCACTCGAGCCGGGAGGACGGAGATCGTCGTGACGGGACCTGTGCACCAGCGGTCGAAGGCGGCGCTGGACGCCGACATCCGTGCCCGGCGCCGCACCGCGCTGGTCGTCAACGTCCGGTCCCGCCGGGGACGCCGTCACTTCGCGACGGTGCACCGGCGGCTGCAGGCCACCGTGGAGCTGGTCGACGTGCGCCCGGTCGCCGACCCTCGGGGCCTGCCCGAGGCGCTCGCCGCCGCGGCTGACAGCGGCGCGGACCTCGTGGTGGTGGGCGGCGGCGACGGCACGCTGAGCGAGGCCGCGCACCAGCTCGCCCACCGCGACGTCTGCCTCGGCGTGGTTCCGCTCGGCACGACCAACAACTTCGCCCGCGGCCTCGGCCTGCCGCTCCGCCTGCCCGCCGCGCTGCGCGTGCTCACCGGCGGCAAGGTCGCTGACGTCGACCTCGGGCACGTGGCCGGGCGGCACTTCGCCAACCTGACCAGCCTGGGGCTGTCGGTGCAGGTCGCCGAGCACGTTCCGCACCGGCTCAAGCGGGTGCTCGGCCGCGCTGCCTACCCGCTGACCGCGCTCGCACTGCTGCCCGGCCACCGGCCCTTCACCGCGCGCCTGCGCATCGGCGAGGAGGTCCACGAACTCGTGACCCACCAGCTCAACATCGCCAACGGCAGTCACCACGCCGGCCGGGCGATCGCCTCCGACACCGACCTCGATGACCGCCGGCTGGTGGTGTACCGGCTCGGCGACGCCAACCGGCTCGGGCTGAGCCTCGCGACCGTCCGCCAGACGGTCATCGGGCCCCGCCGGCCGCTGGCCCGCACCCGGTTCCTCACGGCCGGCGAGGTGTGGTTGGAGACCGACCCGCCCCTCGCGCTCGACGTCGACGGCGAGATCCGCGGACGCACGCCCGTGCGGATCGCGCTGGAGGCCAACGCGCTGCGGGTGATGGTCGGCACGGACTTCCCGGACCGCTGACCACTACTTGCCTCGCGATCGTGGGCCTCTCCTGGGACGAGGAGCGCCGGCTCCTTCCGCGACGGAGCAGGCTGATTCGTCCGCACCGCCGACCGCGTGGGTTTCCTGTCCTGCGCGTCAGTGACCGCGCCGTGGCGATCGCTTGCGCCCGGCAGGCGCGGACGTGGGCCGAGCAGTTCAACGACCCGCCTCACGCGGTCGTCGAGGACTCCGGCGGCTACCGAGGGACCCTGGGCGGCAGCGCGGAGACGTCATCCCGTCAGGGGAATCTGCTACGGCGACGTTCGGACGAGCCGGGCGTGAGTCGCCGGGTCCCGTAGGGGATCCCGACCGGTGATCCCAAGCAGGCGCCCCCCGCCGGTCGCAGAGTCCTCGTCGCTGGAAGCACTCGAGGATCAGGCTGACCTCGATAGCAGGCACCTCTTGCTTCCCCATGGCTACCGGGCGAACGACCTGAACCGCCTGCCGATGTGAGAGCTCGATCATCAGCCCGGTCGAGACCGCCGCGACCCAGACGGCTCCGGCGACCGGTTGCCCGTCGCCGTTGCGGGTTCGCTCACCGGTCGTCCTACGGAGCGCTGTGCCGGTCGTCGTTCCCTTCCGTACGCAGCATCCGCTCGGCGCGGTGGTCGACCGGCCCTCGGTGTGGTCTGACCGATCAATTCTCCGTGCCGTGCTGGTCTGTACGCCGAACACCGACTCACGGGAGGCGACGCCATGCGGAGACTGACCTTCGGCATGAACCTGAGCCTGGACGGCTACATCGCCGCGCCCGGCGACGACCTCGGCTGGAGCGTGCCGAGCGACGAGCTGTTCCAGTGGTGGTCCGACCGGGTGGGGACGACGGGCCTGGCGCTGTACGGGCGCAGACTGTGGGAGACGATGAGCTCCCACTGGCCGACCGCCGACCAGCAGCCTGGCGCCACACCGGCGCAGATCGAGTTCGCCCGCCGCTGGCGGGACATGCCGAAGGTGGTGTTCTCCTCGACGACCAGCGCGGTCGACGGGAACGCCCGCCTGGTCACCGGCGACGCGGTCACCGAGATCACCCGGCTCAAGACCGAGGATGGCGGTCCCATGGACGTCGGCGGCGCCACCCTCGCCGCGGCGGCCATGCGGGCCGGCCTGATCGACGAGTACGCGATCGTCACCCACCCGGTCCTGGTGGGCGGCGGCACGCCGTTCTTCACGGCCCTGGACAACTGGGTGAACCTGAACCTGGTGGAGACCCGGACGTTTCCCGGCGGCGTGCTCCTGACCAGGTACGAGACCAGGCGGTGAACACCCGACCTCGGATCGACGCGGGCTCGGGCCACCCGAGGATCTCGTGGCCGTTCAGGGGATCGGTCACCGGGACAGGACATGACCGCAGGTCAGCCCGCGAGGAAGGCGTTGATGCGGGAGGCGAGTTCGTCCGGGGCCTCTTCGGCGACGTGGTGTCCACTGTTGATGCGCCCGCCCGTCAGCTGCGTCGTCCACGGGGTCCAGACCCCGAGGACGTCGGGGTGCAGGTCCTCCAGGTCATCCCGGGAGGACCACAGCACCAGAGTCGGGCAGGTGATCCGGCGCCCGGCGGCGCGATCGGCCTCGTCGGCGGCCCGGTCCACCCCGAGCCCGGCACGGTAGTCCTCCAGCATCGCCACCACCGTCGCCGGGTCGTGGATGGCTGCCCGGTAGTCGGCGTAGTTCTCCTGTCCCATCACCGCCGGGTCGCCGCCGTACCAGGCGTCGGGGTCGGCCAGGATCGCCCGCTCGGGCTTGCCCGGCTGGGCGAAGAAGAACCAGTGCCACCAGGCAGTGGCGAACGCGGCATCGGTGCGCTCGAGGGCTTCCAGGATCGGCACGCTGTCGAGCACCACCAGATGCGTCACCGCCCGTGGGGAATCCAGAGCCAAGCGCGTGGCCACGTAGCTACCCCGGTCGTGTCCGACCACGGCGAACCGCTCGTGCCCGAGCGCGCGCATCAGCCCCAGGACATCTGTGGCCATGGCCCGCTTGGAGGCCTGGGCATGGTCGGCGCGCACCGCCGGCTTGCTCGAGCGTCCGTATCCGCGCAGGTCCGGACACACGACGGTGTGCCCAGTGGACGCCAGCAGCGGTGCGACCCGGTGCCAGGTGGTGTGCGTGCGCGGGTGCCCGTGCAGCAACACCACCGCCGGGCCGGTCCCGCCGTGGCGCACCCACAGGTGTACCTCGCCGACGTCGACGTATTGCTCGGCGAACCCCTCGAACACCCGGTGATCATGCACCAGCGTCCCGTCGGCCTTTGCGTATCGGTCACCGATCCGCTCGTGAGTCGGCGGTATGTGGCTCGGGAAGGCGTTCGATGGCCCCGCCTGACGGTCGGCTTGCGGGTCGCTCGATGAGAACGAGCGCTATCGACCGTCTTCTGCTGGGCAGAGGATCTGATTCCCAGGAGGGAGAGCGCACGTGACCGCATTCATGAACACGCTGGCGCGGCGGATGTTCGAGCTCGTGGAGCCGATCGGCGTCATCCCCTACTCCGCGGACGAGCCCAACGAGGCGATGTTCGCCCTCGGGTTCACCAACTACTGGGACACCTACTTCGCCGGCCGAGCCGCTCCCCTCGGCACCTCGGTCCCCGCCGAGGTGGTGCGCGCGCTGTTCTACAACTTCGCGCCGGGCGAGGTAGCCCGCCACATCCCGAGTGTCTGGAGCACCACCACGCCCCAGGCCGCGATCGCCGCTCGGCAACAGGGCTGCGTGAAGGCGCTACGCCGGATCCTCGGCGACCTCCTCGGCACCCCCGCTTTCGCCCGCGCCGTGGAGCTGCTGACCGCCGCAGCCCTCAGCGCTCCGCTGGAGGGTCGGCCGATGTATGCCGCCCTGCGGACGCTGCCCGTGCCCGACGAGGCAGTGGCACGGCTGTTCCACGCGGCGTCGTTGCTCCGCGAGCACCGCGGCGACGGGCACATCGCGGCGCTCATGGCGGAGGGCATCGGTGGTCTGGAAGCCCACGTCCTGGTCGCTTTGGACTCGGGGATGCCGGCGGAGGAGTTCGGCCGCATCCACCACTTGCCGACCGCGCAGCTGTCCGCCCTCGTCGACGGAATGAAACACCGGGGCCTCGTCGCCGATGACGGCGGATTCACCCGGGCCGGCCGGGAGACCAAACAGCGCATCGAGGCGCTGACCGACGACCTCGCCGTCGCGCCGTACTCAGTCCTGGACGCAGCCCAGATCGACGAGCTGACCGCGGCCCTCGAGCCCCTCGCCGCCGCGCTCGTCGCCGCCCAGGACCGGGGATGACCCTCCGACGGAACACGCGGACGATGCCATCCCCTCATGACTGACCGTCGGAGAAGGCCGCGCGTGATCTGCGGCGCGCGGCAGGTTGCTGTGGCCCAAGACGAGCGGCGCTCCAGCGGACGCCGAAGCGGCTGACCTGGGTGCAGCCGCTGCCCGCGGACGGTGATCACCACGGACAGTCCTGGCGTGTCTTCAAGATGCCGACCACCCGAGCGGGTGAACGAGTCGACACCCCCAGGGGATCCTCGTGCGGCTCAGGTCACGGGTGCTTGCGGGCGCGGATGATCGCCGCGGAGGCGTGGGTGTGCACCCGGTGCGTCTCACGGATGTCGACGTCGACCAGTCCGGCCTCGGCCAAGGCCGCGGAGAACTGCTCACGGGTCAGAGCACCGGAGATGCAACCGGTCCACTGCGCCATGTCCGCGCGGGTGGCCTCGTCCATGCTGGGGTCGGCGAGGACGTCGGAGACGGTGAACAGCCCGCCCGGGCGGAGCACGCGGGCAGCCTCGCGCAGTACCACGTGCTTGTCCGCGGCCAGGTTGATCACGCAGTTGGACAGCACTACGTCGACGCTGGCGTCGGGCAGCGGGACGTCCTCCATGTAGCCCTGCACGAACTCGACGTTGCCCGCCCCGGCCTCGGCGGCGTTCGCCCGGGCGAGGGCGAGCATCTCCGGGGTCATGTCCAGGCCGATCACCCACCCGCCAGGCGCCACGCGACGAGCGGAGATCAGCACGTCGGCCCCCGCGCCCGATCCCAGGTCCAGGACGACCTGTCCTGGGTGCAGCTCGGCGACCGCGGTCGGCACGCCACAACCCAAGGACGCCGCCACCGCCGCCTGCGGAGCGCCGTCGGCGGCCGAGGCGTCGTACAACTCGGCACCGAATCCGGCGTCGGCCGCAGGGCCGGTGCCGGATGGATCACCGCAGCAGGAGGCCTCCAGGGCCCGGGCGCGCTGGTGCTGCCCGGCGGCGGCGTGGGTTGCCGCGGCCGCGTAGCGGGTCCGCACGGCCCTTCGGATCGCGGCCGGATCGGTCATCGCTCAGCTCCTCGGGTCGGCGGAGGACAGCCGGCAAGCCGCAACCCGCAGCACATCCGGTGGACGCCGCCCCATGACGACGTCAGCAGCACTGGGAAAGCACTCCAGGCAGCTCGCGTTGACCGCATACAGCGATCTGGTCCCGCGCCGCTGCACCTGGACGAAGCCCACCGCGGCGAGCGCGGCGAGGTGGTGGCTGACCGTGGACTGCCCGATCGGCAACACCGCCGCCAGCTCGCCCACCGACACCGGCTCCGGTTGCTGTGCCAACCACGCCAGCAACTGCACCCGGGTGGGATCGGCCAGCGCGCGGAACCACTCGGCGTACGTCTCCGCCGTCCGTCGGTCCAGCACGTCTCGCACCGTCACATGGTTCATCGATGAACGACGATCGTCGATGAAGGCGTCGAACGTCAAGCCCCGGTTCGGCCGTCGCGTTCTTCGTGGAGCTCGGTCTTATCTGCCGCATCGTGTTCGCCGTCGACGACATCGACGATGTCGTCGCCCGCCTGCAGGCCCACGGCGCGGACTCGTCGGTGACGTGGCGCAGCACGAAGACGAGTACCGGCGCTGGACACCCACGGGCACCTGTGGCCCGACAGCGACGAGTCCGCACGGGCCGCCGTCGGTGCGGTGCTGGCGGCTCGTGCGGACTCGTCGGGGACTGCTGGCGCCTCTCGGGGATGAACCCTGAGGTCAGCGCCGAGTGGGACTCAGATGTCGTAGTACATCGCGAACTCCCCCCGCGTGATTGGTGGCCTGCGGCTGCTAATGGACATCCCTGTTGACCTGCGGTTTTGCGTTAAACAGCATCGGCAGATGACGGTCCTCGCTGAGCGTCTTGGGGACTGGATGGGGACTGGCGGCGGGTCTCCGAGGATGACGCGGAGGCGGTCGGCTGTCTCGTGACCTGGCTTCGGGCCGCCGTCCCCGCTCGTTCGTTGGCCCACTGGCGGAGCCGGTGGCCCGCATCCCACCCCGATCAGCGTGCCGGCTGCCTCGGTCGCCGGAAGCGCGCTGCGCGTCCCTTCGGGATCGGCCTCCGGCCGACCCTTCCCCCGACCAGCGGCAGCCGGATGGGGCCGGTTGTGGGAAGCGCGGGGGAGTGAGGACGGCCAGACCTGCCGGGCCGGTTGTCAGCGCCCACCGTCCCGAGGCGAGGGCGCGGGGGACTGCTGCAGGGCTGGTTGACACTCCGTCTGTGGGACCTCGTCCTGCAGGAAGGATGTCGCTGTGCCGAAGAAGTTCCCGCCGGAGTTCAAGCGTGACGTCGTGCGGGTCGCGCGCCGCGGTGATCTGAGCCAGGCCGAGGTCGCTGCCGACTTCGACATCTCGGTGGAGTCGGTGCGTCGCTGGGTGCGCCAGGCCGACATCGACGACGGTGTCGTGGATGGTCAGACCAGCGCTGAGCAGAACGAGCTGGTGCAGCTGCGCCGTGAGAAGCGGCGGCTGGAGATGGAGAACGAGATCCTGCGCCGGGCCGCGGCCTATTTCGCCGCGGGCAGCCTCCCAAAATGAGCTACCCGCTGGTTCGTGACCTGGCCGCCGAGGGGATCCCGGTGCGGCTGACCCGCGGGGTTCTCGGCCACTCGCGGCAGGCCTACTACGCCTGGCTCGCCGCTCCGGTCAGCCAGCGCGATCTTGAGGACGCTTACCTGACCAACGCGCTGATCGATGCGCACGGCGACGACCCGGAGTTCGGCTACCGGTTCCTGGCCGACGAGCTCGAACGCTGCGGCCACAGCGTCGGGGAACGGCGGGCCTGGCGGCTGTGCTCGCAGCAGAAGCTGTGGTCGACCACGGTGCGCATAGGCCGGCGGGGCGCGGGCAAGACCCCTGGTCCGGCGGTCCACGACGACCACGTGCAGCGGAACTTCTCCGCCGACCGGCCCGATCAGCTGTGGGTCACCGACATCACCGAGCACCCCACCGCCGAGGGCAAGCTCTACTGCTGCGCGATCAAGGACCTGTTCAGCGACCGGATCGTTGGTTATGCCCTGGACGAGCGGATGACCGCTCAGCTCGCCGTCACCGCACTGCGCACGGCAGTGGCTCGCCGCCAGCCAACCGGTGTCGTGGTGGTCCACAGCGACCGCGGGTCGCAGTTTCGCGCTCGAACCTTCCGGGCCGTGCTGACCGCCGCAGGGCTGCAAGGCTCCATGGGGCGGGTCGCCTCCGCCGGCGACAACGCCGCCATGGAGTCCTGGCACGCACTCCTGCGGAAGAACGTTCTCAACCGCCGCCGCTGGCGCACCCGCGACGAACTCCACCAGGCGATCGTGTTCTGGACCGAGCACACCTACAACCGGCGCCGCCGCCAACGGCGTCTCGGCAAGCTCACTCCCGTCGAGTACGAACTCGCCTTCACCACCCAGACCGCCGCTATCGCGGCATGATCATCACTCACCCGATGTCAACGGACCCTGCAGCAGTCCCGAGGACACCTCCTGCCGTCGCAGCTTCCCCCCACACCCCAGGAGGGCATCAGGCCCTCCACTGAGCTCGGCGCGGTAGACCCGGTCAGGTGACACGTGCCTCGGCCGCTCCTCACCGTGTCGGCAGGGCGGCCAGGATCAGTCCGTGGCGGAGCAGCGATCCAGGCGGCAGCGTCGCAGTGCCACATCTCTCGTGGCCGGCGAGCCGTGGGACTGGGGTCGGTTCTGGCTGTTCCTCTTCTTGGTGCTCCTCAGCGCTGGGGCTTCGAGCGTTACCTCAGCGGTGGCCCGCCGCACCACGTCAGAGGCGCAACGCAAGTCCGCCGAGGACGACGAGATCATCCGAGCCATGCGCACGGGGTTCCTGCCGCCAAGTGCCGACCCACAGTCATGGCGCAGGCGGATCCGACGCCAAGGTCGGGAAGCTGCCGTGATCGGAGCGGTCTGCAGCTGTCTGTGCATCGCTGCAGCTGTGCTCACGGCGACGGCGGCCCATCTGAACAACGACGACGACCTCGTGCTGTGGACGCTGGCGGTCATGGCGCTGCTCCTCCGGCGCACCGCCTTGAAGCCGGTCTTGAGCAGGGGGTTGCCGCGTTCGGCGGGGGCCCTGACCGTGGCGTGCAGCAGGTTGACGGTGCGCTCGTCCGCGGTCAGCGGGCGCTCGGCGGAGTGCTTGATCGGGGTGGTCAGCGCCGTGCGCTCGCCTTCGTAGCCCAGGTCGGCCAGGGCAGCGTGCTCGACGTCGGTCCACTCGGCCAGCATCGGCAGCGCCCCGGGATCGGTGCGCAGGGCGGTGGTGTCGTGCTCGCGGCCGGGCCGGACGTCCGAGGTCCGGATCGGCCAGCCGTCGGCCGCGGCGATGACCTGCAGGTTGCCGCCGTGGGCGGCGTGCTTGCCCGACCACCACAGATCCACCTGGCGGCCGGATCGGTCGGGCCGGGCGGTCGGGCCTGGCACGTGGCAGCGGTCGGCACGGATCAGCGTGCCGTCCACGGTGACGTGCACGTGGCCGGCGGCGCGCGCGGCCAGCAGCGGTCCGCGCAGCCCGGGTGCGCGGTTGGCGAGGACGTCAAGGCCCTCGTGCAGGTAACGACAGGCGCTCGAGCGGCCGATGGCGTTGTCGGCGGCCAGCTGCACCAGCCGGGTGCCGTCGAGGAACCAGCGCAGGACCAGCACCCGCCTGCCGGTAGCGGCCGAGCGCTCGGCACATGGGCCGGGTGCGGCGTCGATGCTGGTCGGCGGCCAGCAGCGCCGACACGAACTGCACGGTGTCCTCATCGACCGGGAGCACGGCGGTGCAGGTGACAGGATCGGACACAGCAGGACCTCGGGTGGGAGAGACGATCTGTGAGAAGACGTCCCTCCTACCGAGGTCCTCCGTCGTCTCCGGTCATCTCGCCGCGGTCGGCGTGTCGCTCCTGACCTGCGGATTACCCGCTACCGGGAAAGGCTCACCGGGTGGAGAAACGCGCTCAGCGAGGATGCTCACTGAAGTTGGCGTAGAGGTCGTGCTCGGTGAACTCCCGACCCAACTGGCGGCGGAAGAACGCGTTGGTCGAGTAGCGGGTGGAGGAGAGGAAGAAGCGCTCCTCGTTGCTCCTGACCATGGCGAAGAAGGGATCCGCCGCGTCCGGGCCGAGGTCGAAGTTGTCGTAGTTGACGACGACGTGCACCCGCCGGTCGAGCGCGGTGAACCGGCGGTCGAGCTCCCGGGCCAGGTCGCCGGCGTCCTGCGCCGTTCCCAGCCGCAGCCCCTCGAAGTTGACGTAGACGGTGTCGGTGGCCGCGTCGAACCGGAAACGCTCCTCCATGTCGAGGGGAGGCCGGTCGCGCAGCCCCATCGGCCGGTCGAGGAAGATCGCCGCCTCCATCGCGCACAGGTCGTCGCCGATGACGGGAGCGACGTCCATGTGGGCCAGCACGTCCCGCTCCACGTCGATGCCCGGGGCGACCTCGACCAGCTCGAGACCCCGCTCGGTCAGCCGCAGGACGCAGCGCTCCGTGACGTAGTAGACGCACTGCCCGCGCGCGGCAGCCAGGCGCCCGTTGAAGGTCACCTGCCCGACCCGGTCGCGGAACTTCGCGACCGCGCCGGTGTCGTCGACGACCAGCGCGCCGTCGCGCACCGCCACCTGCGAGCGGGCGGTGAACGTGCCGAGGAAGAAGACCGCCTTGGCGTTCTGGCTGATGTTGATGAAGCCGCCCGCACCGGCGACCCGGCGACCGAACCGGCTGACGTTGACGTTCCCCTCCGCGTCGGCCTCGGCCATGCCCAGGAACGCCTGGTCCAGCCCGCCGCCGTCGTAGAAGTCGAACTGGTACGGCTGGTCGATGATCGCCTGCGGGTTGGCGACGGCGCCGAAGCTCAGCCCGCCGGCCGGGATGCCACCGACACCGCCGGGCTCGACGGTCAGCGTGATCAGGTCGAGGATCCGCTCCTCGGCAGCCACCGCCGCCACGCCCTCGGGGATCCCGATCCCGAGGTTCACCACCGCGTTGGTCGACAGGAACATCGCGGCGCGGCGGGCGATCACCTTGCGCGCGTCGAGGGGCATCGGGACCAGCCCGGTGCTGGGCGCGGTGATCTCCCCGGTGTAGGCGGGGTTGTGGGCCTCGGCGAAGGTCTGACCGTGGTTGGCGGGCTGCGCGACGACGACCGCGTCGACCAGGATGCCGGGCACCTTCACCTCGCGCGGGCTCAGCGTCCGGTGCTCGGTGACCCGCTCGACCTGCACGATCACCACGCCGCCGGAGTTCTTGGCCGCCTGCGCCATCGACAGCACCTCGAGGGTGAGCGCCTCCCGCTCCATCGTGATGTTGCCCTCGGGGTCGGCCGTCGTCCCGCGCAGCAGGGCCACGTGCACCGGCTGCGCGGGGAAGAACAGGTGCTCCTCCCCGCGCAGCGTCACCAGCTCGACCAGTTGCTCCGTGGTGCACTCGTTCATCCGGCCGCCCCCGTGGCGCGGATCGACGAACGTGCCGAGCCCGACCTTGGTCACCACGCCCGGGCGCCCGCCGGCGATCTCCCGGAACAGGTGGCTGATCACGCCCTGCGGCCAGCAGTACGCCTCGATGCGGTCGTCGAGAGCGAGCACGCCGAGGCTCGGCACGAGCCCCCAGTGCCCGCCGATGACCCGGCGCACCATGCCGTCGGCACCGAAGTGGTTCAGCCCGCGAGTGCCGCCGTCGCCCTGGCCCGCCGCGTAGACCAGGGTGAGGTCCCGCGGCGAGCCGGTGGCCTCGAAGCGCCGCTCCAGCGCGAGCGCCAGCTCCTCGGCGAACCCGACGCCGACGAACCCGCCGGTGGCGACGGTGTCGCCGTCGAGGACGATCTGCGCCGCGGCGTCGGCCGAGATGACCTTGTTGCGCTGCACCGGACGGCGGGGCTCAGCGCCGGGCGCCGACCGACGCCCGGTCGGCGACGGGGTCCCGCGTCAGGTCGCTGCGCGCGGTCTCCCGGCTGAGCACGACGGCGATCACCGTGAGCACCGCGGCACCGGCGAGGTAGAGCGAGATCGGCACCGAACTGCCGTACTCGATCAGCAGCGCCGTGGCGATGATCGGCGCGAGGCTGCCCGCCACGATCGAGGACACCTGACCGGCCACCGACAGACCGCTGTAGCGCAGCTGGGTGGAGAACAGCTCGGAGAAGAAGGAGGCCTGCGGCCCGTACATCGCTCCGTGGAGGACCAGGCCGACCGTGCCGGCGAGCGCCAGCAGCAGGAACGACTGCGAGTCGTACAGGGCGAAGAAGACGAAGCCCCACACCCCGACGCCCACGGCCCCGACCAGGTAGACCGGCCGGCGGCCGAACCGGTCGGACAGCGCACCCATCGCGGGGATGGCCACGAAGTGGACCGCGGACGCGATGAGCGCCGCGTTCAGCGCCGTGCCGCGCGATATGCCCACCTCACCGGTGGCGTAGGCCAGCGCGAACGCGGTGAAGATGTAGTAGCCGATGTTCTCCGCCAGGCGGGCGCCGATGGCCAGGATGATCTCCCGCGGATAGTCCTTGAGCACCTGGACCACGGGCAGCTTGGGGGCTTCCTCCGCCTGGGCGGACTGCTCCCGGGCGGCCCGGAAGACCGGTGACTCCTCGATCGAGACCCGGATCCAGAGACCCACGCCCACCAGCACCGCGCTGAGCAGGAACGGGATGCGCCAGCCCCAGGACTCGAACTGCTGGTCGGTGGTGAACGCCGAGACCAGCGCGAGGACGGCGACGGCGAGGAGATTGCCCGCCGGCGCGCCGGCCTGCGGCCAGGAGGCCCAGTACCCGCGTCGCTCCGGCGTGCCGTACTCGGCGGCCATCAGCACCGCACCGCCCCACTCGCCACCGAGGGCGAAGCCCTGTACCAGCCGGAGGACGATCAGCAGGATCGGTGCCCAGATGCCGATCGTGGCGTAGGTCGGCAGCAGGCCGATCAGGAACGTCGCGCCGCCCATCAGCATCAGCGTGATGACCAGCATCTGCTTGCGGCCGATCTTGTCACCGAAGTGCCCGAAGATCACCCCACCGATGGGGCGGGCCGCGAAACCCACGGCGTACGTGGCGAACGCGAGCAGCGTGCCGACGAGCGGGTCGAAGTCCGGGAAGAACAGCTTGTTGAAGACCAGCGCGGCGGCCGAGCCGTAGAGGAAGAAGTCGTACCACTCCACGGTCGTCCCGACGAGGCTGGCGCCGACGACCTTGACGATGGACGTGCGCGACCCCGGCGGGACAGCGGCTTCCTGGTGGGACCTGGACAAGGCTCATCCCCTATGCGTGTGCAGGATCTGTTGAGGTTCCGGCCGAAGAGCGGGAGCTCCCCGGCGATCGAGGTGGCCGCCCGCTCACGCGCGGCCGGCGAGGCACTCGCGACTGGTGCAGCAGCACGAAAGCGACCGGACGACAGGCCAGAGGTCCTGCGCAGGACATGAGGCACGGTTTCCCCGGAAGGCCGTTTGGCAGGTAGCCGTCGGCGGTACGCGGCTCGTCGCCGGACTGGAACGGGCAGGACCCACGCACGGCTGTGCAAATCCACGGTCACCCCCTGGCTGCCCGAGTTCCGGCCACAGCATCCCCGGGTTGGGGAACATCGGCGAATTGCGGGCGTTCCCGATCCGGTGACCGGCGCCAGCCATGGAAGAACGCCAGCGAGGGAGGCCGCGTCCCTCAAGGGGCGGGCACTGCGGGCCGGAACAGCGCGCGAGGTCGGCAACCACGTGCAGCAGGCGGCCGGCGGGGTGGGCCGGCAGGTGGTCCGGCCGGCCGGGGAGCGGGGGCACGCGGTGGCCCG